>JBLHHD010000207.1:0-5940 GCA_047614605.1 Alteromonadaceae bacterium | reverse complement strand
TATGCTGAGGCTAAAGGCTTAAACGCTGGTCAAAACTGCGTGATTGTATTACCAGACGGCATTCGTAACTATTTGACTAAATTTGTTGATGCCGATTGGCGTAAAGCGTTTGGTTTTGATGACTAAGTTTTTTAGCGGTTTAGTATTGTCGGGTGGCTCGAAATCAAACCACCCGAATAAACCTAGATTTCTTTAGTCGGCGCAAAATTATTCGCGCTGGCTTTAGCTGTAAATAGCGACCCCACAGCGTACACAACTCCTGGCACCAACATTCCTGGCAAGGCTTCATAAACTTGCACATTAAGCCCCACATAACGCCACGCTAATACCGTGATTAATCCACTGGCCATCATTACCAGTGCCAGCCACTCTGGCGGTCTTTTGCCAAGGGCATGAACCAATACCAGCGGGCCTATTGTGCTTGACAGTGCCGACCAGGCAAGAATGACCAGAGTAAATACACTCGCCCCAGCAAATAAACTGATTGATAACGCCACCAACGTCACTCCCAAGGTGATCATCCATTTGGCATGGCGACCTTTGGCGAGTTTAAAGTCTTCGCTTAATACCGCCGAGCAGTTGAGAATTTGCGAGTCGGTGGTTGACATAATAGCTGCAAAAATACCGCCCATAATGACCCCCAAAGCAATGTTTGGCAGCAACTGTTTTGCCAGCATGGGCAGCGCCAACTCGGGATCAAAATTGGCCATATTGGTAATGTATAACCGGGTGGCCAATCCTACGGCCAGTACTAAAGCCAAAAAACAACTGCTCCAGGTGAAATAATAAACGCCGGTGCGCAGCATGTTTTTGGGCTGGTCGAGCACCATAAAGCGGATCATGATATGCGGCTGCCCGGTAACCCCCAAACCATTAAACAGCCAGCCAAAGGCAAACAATGCGGTTGCTCCTAACGATCCAAACCGTTCGACACCCAAGCCCATATAGTTTGGTGATACGGCCTGTAAGTTGGTAGTAAAATCACCGATGCCACCAGCGGCGTTTACTGAGGCCACCAGCAAGATAATGAGAGCACTAATCATCACGACCGACTGCGCGGCATCCGTCCAGATAGAGGCGCGTAACCCGCCGGTCAGGCAGTAAGAGAGAATAAGCCCGGCACCGATGATAATACCGACGTTATAGTGCCAGCCAAACAGTACATACAGCGCTTTACCACCGGCATTAAATTGAGCGGCGGCATAAGTGGCCAAAAAAACCAGTGAAATGATGCCGATGGCAGCACGTAAAATACGGTAATCGCCACCATGCCAGCGGCTGATTAAGTCGGCAAAGCTCATCGCATTACTTTTTTCGGCTTGCTCACGGACTTTGGCATGAACAAAATAAAAGGCCACCAAATCGCCGAATAAAAACCCGAATATCAACCAGATAGCTGACAGACCATAAGTATAAATGTAACCCATCAAGGCAATAAACATGTAACCACTGTATTTGGTCGCAGCAGCAGATAAAGCGGTGAGCAACGGCGAAACATCACGCCCGGCGAGCAGGTAGTCAAGATCATTGTCGGCGTTTTGACTACTATTACGTTTGGAAGATAAAATACCAATAGCGGTAAAAATAGCCAAAAAGATCACAAAAGCAAAAATTTCCATTCACAGGTTTGCCGGATTGTTGAGACTATTTGTCTCTATGCTATGCGTCCCAGCTAATGATTATAATGGCCAAGCAAACTTAAAGCTTAGTTACATATCGGGGTATTTTGATTGCTTGATGAATCCGCATTTTGAAGTTACTTGGGTATGTATAAATTCACTATGTCTTCTATTGCGCTGGCGCATACCTGGCAAAACTTTTCGTAACGGGTGAACATGATGCAGTTTTGTTCGCTGCGGTAATAACCATTGGCGGCGTAATTGGCTCCTTCGAATAAACCAACGTCATTTTGGTGAGGGTTTTGGGCGAACAACTGCTGCTGAAATTGCGAGTTGTCGGCAAACAGCCGGGTCATGAAGGATTCTGGCAGGTTTTTCGCTCTGATTTCTTTACGGCGTGTTTGGTAATTGTTGGTGTATTTGTCAAAAGCGACCTTATCCCAATGGGTTGGAATGGGCGTGGCAGGTTTAACCCAGTGTCGCCACTTTAAGCTGCTTTTGTCGGTGTTAGCGGTGACGTTTGGTTCATACGGTTCGGCTAAATCTGGTGCCACAGCTTGAGCCACCGGTGAGCTGTAATATTCGTCAGCAAGTCCGGCAAAGTGGTGACCAAATTCGTGAATGAAAATGAACTCGGCCCACTCGTTGTCCGAAACCGTGGTGCCGTATAAGCCATAAATACCGCCGCCACCGTAAGTGTCACCATTGACTATGATCTCAACAAATTCATAAGGGGCTTGAGAAGCGATTTGACGAAAGGCTTTGTTGTCGAGTGTCAGCAAATACCGCTCGGAGCCGAAAATGTCATAACGGACCCCTAAAGGCGTATCTTTGTGGACCCCGGTTGATGGGCGCGAAACCCCGGAAATATCACTGTCAGGTAAAATCGCCCAAACGTTAAAGTCTTGTTTGCGTTGTTTAAAAGGAGCGGTGGCAAACAGCGCATCAATCATACGCTGAGCATCAGCACGAAATTTGGCGGCTTCTTTGTTGGCGTAACCATCACCCATTAACAATAAATCGACCTTTTGGGCCGGATCGCCGTTTTTAAGCAAGGCAAAAACTTCACCGTTAAATTGTGGTTTGCCATGATTAACCAGCATATGTGCCGGGTCTACGACGGTGCGCCAAATCTCTTTAAAGGTTTCGCCATAATTACGTTTTTTAACTATAATTTCGACTTTGTCTGTTGGGGCTGGAAAGCGTAACGATTCATGAAAAGTACGGTTAACCTTACTGGCTTCACCAGTGCCTTCCCACTCGCCATAAATTGAGCTGAAACTGCGTGAATACAGTTTGTTTTGGCTGGTTAAATCAAACACTTCAAATAAATACTTACCCCGTGGCACCGTATCGATGGGCTGGCTGGGATTGCCGGGCCACAAGTTTGGCTCAAGTACCACTTCGTCGATACTAAACAGCTCTTGCTTGGCATTGCCAGTATGAAAATAGTCGAGCCGCATGGTCTGTGGCGCTTGTGATGTGGGTATAGTGGGTATAGTAGGTATAGTAGGTATAGTAGGTATAGTGGGCGCAGCGAAAAGGTTAAGTGACATAAGGGCTAAAAGTAGCAATATCGATTTCATGGTTGGCCAGTATTTTCATTTGGGTGGATGCGAAGATTACCGCGAGACGGCGGGGGTATCAAGCACCAAACTATTGTTTAAAGGCTGGTTTTTATCCGGTTGACCAGCACTTCATTATTGGTAGGTGGGGTTAGGGTTAAATAAAGGCGTTAATTGCTGTATCTGGTCACTAAATTAATAACACAGTCAGTAGCTATCTCAACAAGCAAAATGGATTAGTTAATTAAGAAGATTGGTATAACAGCAATCTAATTGATTAGTCTTTTCTTGGTCCATGCAGGGCTTCGTCTGCAATCTAGGATAGCATAGACATAGGTAGTGTCATTTTTGACTTGGTAGTAAATGACAAACGGAAAGCGTTTGGATAATAAACAGTGGTATTTACCATTGTTGTAAAGAGGGTGGACACCAGCAGTAATTAGTAAACCGATCAATATCGGTATAGAGATTATCCACAAAGTACTTTCCCAAACCGTCTGACTGTTTTTGGTAAAAATCATAACCTGCAAGGAGGTCGTTTTTAGCACTGGCAAGAAGCTGGATTCTCATTTAATAGCTTGGTTTATCTGCTTTTTTGCTGTTTCCCAGTCAATGAACGTATCGTTACCTGCATTGACATTGCATTCTCTGGCATCGAGTTCTTCTTTGTGCCACTCGGGCGATATTGTTGAATGTGCATTGTGGCACAAGTCGTCCCAGATCATTTCCATGGCCTGGATTTTTTCTTCAACTGTCATCGTTTCTAAATCAATGGAAATAGTCACAATATTCTCCTGCTGGTCGGCTCAAGGCGGTAATAACGCTAGTATAGCAAAATTGTTTAAATAATAAAAAAGCCCAAACCATTTTGACCTGAATGGGCTTTTTTTTAATGGTTAACCGTTAGTGATTAACCCGCTTTTTGTGCGGCATACTGTGCAAACCCGGTTTGGGTGGCTAGCTTGATATTTTCAAGCTGTAGTCGCAGTCCGTCGGCTTGCTCGGCGGTTAACTGTTTTTGCTGATCATCATTTACTGACTCGGCTATCGGATTTAATCCGGCGATAGCGAATGTCAGTGAATTGATGATTTGATTCATGGTGCCCTCTGGGGTTGCTTGCACGATGGCGTTGTCATTGCTCATGATTGGCTACTCCAGTTTAGGGTTGAGGTCGGGGTTGAGGTCAGAGTTGTGATGTTAATTTGTGCAGTTGACGCGCTGGCGGTCATAAAATACATGACGTTAAGCACCATTGATGTACTATTGTTCGCAGTCACTTTCTTGCTCCTCTCTATGTCGTATAGAGGTTGAGTTAGGTTGTGATTAGCTGGCCCTTGACGTTGGTGCGTCTTGGGTCGGCGTTCTATTTGTATTTGATCGTATTACTCATTTTATATTTTGATAGATGTTGGCCTCGTTGAGTTGGTTGATGTTTGTACATTATGGTTGGGTTTAGTGGATTTGTCCAGCTTAAAATGTGCGTTGTTTGGTTTTATTTTAAACAGCCAACGCTGTTAAATTGACAGCACATTATATTAAGATATAATCGCTTTTAGCTCGCTACATTTGTGTTTATAGACATTAACCTGAACAAGCCCCAGTGCTAAGGACATCAACGAACACGATGAAACTTAACTCCCTCACAATAGAAAACTTTCGCTGCTTTGAGCAGATACACCTGACCTTACACCCACAACTTACCGTATTGATTGCCCCTAATGGCGCAGGTAAAACCACTTTGCTGGATGCTGCCCGAATAGCAGTTTGGCCGTTTGTTAAAGCCTTCGATTTGGCGAGTCAAACCGGTAAGTCGGCAACCATTCAAATTGAAGATGTGCGTGGTGAGCCTAATGAGCAGGGCGATTTAGAACCGAGAATACCAGCGGTGGTGATGGCAAGCGGGCAGTGGTCAGCAGGTCAGTCTAAAACCTGGGAGCAATGGCGGGATAAGCTCAAAGTTAGAACCAAAGCCAAAGAAGACGTCGATACAAAAGGGCTTGAGCAATATGCCCAATCGTTGCAAAACAAGGTTTTTACTGCCGGTAATGCGCCATTTGATTTACCCTTAGTGGCTTATCTTGGTACCGGGCGATTATGGTATCAGGGACGGTATAACTCAACATTTGAAGATAAAAAGCTCGAAAAAAGCGTATTTTCGCGCACCTGGGGATATAAGGATTGTTTGGCGGTTTCATCCAGTTATAAACAATTCGAAGATTGGTTTGGCTGGATTTACCTCAGCTACCGCGAAATGCAACTTGATGCGCTAGAAAACCAAACCCCCTTTGATCAATCGACTAATCATTTTAAGCAAGCCATTGATGTTGTGGTAAATGCAGTTAACAGCATAACAAAAGCAGCGACAGGCTGGGGTGATATTGCTTACCGTTCTACTGCCCAAAAGCAAATTGTGTTGCAGCACCCACAACATGGCATTATGCCGCTGAGCCTGTTAAGTGATGGTTTACGCAATGCCGTTGTGATGGTTGCCGATTTAGCCTTTAGATGCAGCAAGCTCAACCCTCACTATGGCGCAAAAGCAGCGTTTGAAACCGGCGGTGTGGTGATGATTGATGAAGTGGATATGTTTCTTCACCCTGCATGGCAACAGACCATCTTACAATCGCTGCAGGATGCCTTTCCTAAAGTCCAGTTTATTGTGACAACCCATAGTCCACAGGTACTAACCACCTGTAAAGCAGAACAAATTAGAGTGCTCGAAAGTACGCCTCAGGGGATTAAAGTACACGAGCCG
>JBLHHD010000206.1:0-5966 GCA_047614605.1 Alteromonadaceae bacterium | reverse complement strand
ATAAAGCAAGAAATAGTCACAGCGACACCTTGTTGGATTGCGTTCTTTCAGGGTATCATCGACAGCACTAAACAGAAGCTGGATCACAGCTAATTATTCTAATTATAAAAGTTGAAGGTTAACCATTGTCTTTTGTAACTGACTTACCCAATAAGCTTAAACAGCTGCCTCAGGCCAAACTTAGTCAGTTTGTCGTTGGGGCATTACTCATCTACATTGCCTCCATACTGGCCAATATCAGCTGGACACTTTTGCCCGGTGAAGGTACCGGTAAAGGGACGGGCCTAACGTCACCCAAACAACCAGCAGGAAGTTCAGCCGCCAATAACGGTTCTTCTTTTAGCATCAACTTACTGACGTCACTGAACTTGTTTGGTGATCATCAGGCCGTAGCCGAAGCGTTCGTGCCAGTTATTGTCACGGTGACTGAAGCGCCTGAAACTAATCTTAATCTGATATTGACGGCCACCGTTGCAGAGGACGCCATAGGTAAAGGTTCGGCGATTATCGCCATTGCTGGCGAACAAAGTACCTACGGTATTGGTGATAAAATCACTAAAACCACCGCACTCGTCCATCAGGTATTTACCGACCGGGTTATCTTACAGGTAGGTAACCGTCACGAAACCCTGATGCTTGACGGGGTCGAATATAATAGTCAAAACGATAAACAAACCAGTAGTGGGACCTCCGGACAAGAAACACCTCAATCAGCCGATCCTCGTCACGCTAATACCAGCCTTAGTAATTCTCCTTCCCCAAGGGCTGATAATGATAATGGTGACGAAGACGATTCAAACACAAGACAGGTTGATAAACGTAACGATCGCGAATTTAGTGAGAAACTGGCTAAGCAACGCGATGAAGTTATGGATAACCCTGGTAAATTGATGGATTTCATTCGGGTTTCACCAGTACGTGAAAATGGTCAACTGACCGGTTATCGGCTTAACCCCAGCGGTGATCCTGAGTTCTTTAATCAGGCGGGTCTAAAAGCCAATGATTTGGCCGTCGAAATTAATGGCTATGCACTTAATGATATGCAGCAGGCAATGACAGCCTTGCAAGAATTACGACAAGTCAGTGAAGCTAACATAGTGGTCGAGCGAGATGGTGTCAGAACAGAAATTCTGTTCAGTATGGGCGCTATGGATGGTAATTCCGCCGAGGAAAAAAAGCGTCGAGATGATCCCGATCCAAGATCTCGTGGCGGTAAGCTTAACTACTAAAGCAACCTCCCTTTGGCAAAAGGGGCTCAACAAATTGCGGCTTTCATCCGCAGGGCTAACAATACGCAATAGCGGAATTTGAGTCGGCTTAGGGTGAACACCAACATATTCGATATAGTACAAACTGTGGTAAACAAAACATGATAAAAAAAACGATGAGATCCGCACTAGCCAAAGTGTCGCTTGCCACGCTGGCAGCATGCGTTTCAATGGCTGCGACTGCGACAGACTACTCGCCAAATTTTAAAGGCACCGATATTAATGAGTTTATTAATATCGTGGGTAAAAATTTGCAAAGAACCATTATCATCAATCCTAACGTGCGTGGCAAAATCAACGTGCGCAGTTACGAGATGCTAACGGAAGAGCAATATTATTATTTCTTTTTGAACGTGCTTGAAGTGTATGGCTTTGCCATTGTTGAAATGGATAACGGCATATTAAAAGTGGTGCGTAATAAAGACTCCAAAGGTTTGGCTATTCCGGTGGTTGGTAACAAAAGTCCCGGTATTGGCGATGAAATGGTTACCCGGGTCGTTGAAGTGAAAAACGTGCCGGTTAGAGACTTGGCCTCGTTATTACGTCAGTTCAGTAATCAGGCCGGTGGTGGCCATGTGGTTAACTATGATCCCGCTAACGTCATCATGATGACGGGTCCTGCGGCAACCCTATCGCGGTTGTACAAAATCATTCAATTGGTTGACCATGCGGGCGATCAAGAAGTCGAAATCTTCAAACTCAAATATGCAACCGCTGGCGAACTGGTACGAATTGTTTCTAGCATGTACAAAGGCAAAGGCGGCAAACCGGACCAACCTTCATTCCTTATTCCTAAAGTTATCGCCGATGAGCGAACCAACAGTATTTTGGTTTCTGGTGAGCCGTTAGCCCGGCGCAAGGTATTAACCTTGATTGGACGCCTTGACAGTGACCTTGAAGAAAATGGCAATACCCGGGTATTTAACATTAAATACGCCAAAGCCGAAGACCTGGTTAAAGTCCTCAAAGGGGTGAGCGAGTCACTGGTCGCCGCAGAGACCAAGGGTCAAAAAACCAGTCGTGGCAGTCGCGGTAATGCTGGCCGGGATATTAACATTAACTTTCATGGCGACAGTAATGCGTTGGTGATCACCGCTCAACCTGACATGATGCGGTCATTGGCTGATGTTATCTCAAAACTGGATATTCGCCGGGCACAGGTACTGGTTGAAGCCATCATTGTTGAAGTTTTCGAAGGCGACGGGGTTAACCTTGGCGTCCAGTGGATCAGTAAAGACGGTGGGTTTACTCAATTTACCAACGGTGGTCCTACCGTAGGGCAGGTTGCTGCTGGTGTTTATGCCGCTAAAGATGTTGAAGGTAAGACCACTACTCGTATTACCGATAGCGGCGTATCGGTTACTGATGTCGAGCCTTCTGTTCGTGGTGATGTTACCTTGCTGGCTCAGGCGCTTGGCTCAGTCAATGGTATGATGATTGGGGTACTTAAAGATGACTGGGGCGCAATCGTTAACGCATTGAGCACCGATACCAACTCCAATGTATTGTCAACACCGAGTATTACTACGCTGGATAACCAGGAGGCTTCATTCTTGGTGGGCCAGTCGGTACCAACAATCACTGGTACTTCTACGGGGAGTAACAACTCCAACCCATTCCAAACCGTCTCTCGTGAAGAAGTGGGTATCAAACTTAAAGTCACGCCACAAATCAATGAAGGCAGTGCCATTCAGTTGACCATCGAACAAGAAGTTTCCAGCGTCAGCGGAACCACAGCGGTCGATATTACCATTAACAAACGTGAATTAAATACGACCGTGATGGCCGATGATGGCGGAGTGGTTGTACTGGGCGGTTTGATTGACGAAAATGTTCAGGAAAGTGTGTCTAAGGTGCCAATTTTGGGTGATATCCCATTCATTGGTCACTTGTTTAAATCAACTAGCACCACCAAACAAAAACGTAATCTGATGGTCTTTATTCGTGCCACTATCGTGCGTAACGAAGCGACGATGAGTCAGTTAAGTCATCGTAAGTATAACTATATTCGAGCCCAGCAATTAAAACGTCAGGCTGATGGCGTGACATTAATGCCTCAAACTGATGTACCGACATTGCCAGGCTGGGATGATGCCCTGGCTTTACCACCGACGTTTGAAGACTACCATTTAAACAAAGATAAGCAGAAAAACGATGAGTAATAGTAGCTCACAAGAAATGGGTATGCCCGATGAGGTCATGTCCGGTGGTGTGGTTGATGACTCACTCCAGGATGATGAGCCAGGGTTACTGAAGCATCGTTTACCGTTTAGCTTTGCCAGACGTCACGGTATCTTGATTAGCATCGAAGATGAGGGTTTTGTCGCCAACGTCAAAAGCACTACTGACGTTGCTACGATTTCTGAAGCCCGGCGGTTTTTACGCAAGCCTTTTGCACTTAACCCCATGCCTGATGATGAATTTGAATTATTACTCGAAGCGAGTTTTCAGCGTGACTCGTCAGAAGCTAAACAAATGATGGAAGACATCGGTAACGAGGTTGACTTGTTTACCCTGGCTGATGAATTGCCTGAAACCGAAGATTTGCTCGAAAACGACGACGATGCACCCATCATTAAACTCATTAATGCGATGTTTAGTGAAGCCATCAAAGAGGGCGCGTCGGATATTCATATCGAAACCTTTGAAACCATCTTGATGATCCGTTTCAGGGTTGATGGGGTCTTGCGTGAAGTCTTAAAACCTAATCGAAAACTGGCGTCATTGCTGGTTTCTCGTGTCAAGGTTATGGCGAAAATGGATATTGCCGAAAAGCGCGTCCCTCAAGATGGCCGTATTTCATTACGGATTGCTGGTCGTGGGGTCGATGTTCGTGTATCGACTATGCCCTCTAACTATGGCGAGCGGGTAGTACTGCGTTTACTGGATAAAAACAATGCCCGACTAGATCTTCAAGATTTGGGTATGACCGCGCAAAACCGTGAATACTTCTCTACTTTGGTGCATAAACCTCACGGGATCATCTTGGTTACCGGCCCTACTGGTTCTGGTAAAAGTACCACCTTGTATGCGGGTTTAACCTCAATAAACTCTAAAGACCGTAATATTTTGACCGTAGAAGATCCTATCGAGTACGAACTTGATGGCATCGGTCAGACTCAAGTTAACCCTAAAGTTGATATGACTTTTGCCCGGGGGTTAAAAGCGATATTACGTCAAGACCCCGACGTGGTGATGGTTGGTGAAATACGTGATTTAGAGACCGGACACATCGGTGTTCAGGCCAGTTTGACTGGTCACTTGGTATTATCCACCTTGCATACCAATACCGCCGCTGGTGCGCTGACCCGTCTCGAAGATATGGGTATCGAACCATTTTTACTCTCGTCCAGTTTGTTAGCAGTATTGTCCCAGCGTCTGGTCAGAACCTTATGTAAAGATTGCCGTCAACTGCATCGCCCTGATCATGAAGAGTGCGTAATGCTGGGCATTTCCGATGATACACAAAAGCAAATTAATCGTGCCAAAGGCTGTGAAAAATGCAACTATACCGGTTATAGGGGTAGGACCGGGATCCACGAACTATTGATTGTTGATGAAAAAATCCGTGAAATGATCCATAACGGTAAAGGCGAACAGTCTATCGAAAAGTATGTCCGTGGCAATACCCCAAGTATCCGTCAGGATGGTTTTGGTAAAGTACTTGAAGGGCATACTACGCTTGAAGAAGTCTTGCGTGTAACCCGTGAGGATAACTAGTGGCTGCTTACGAATATAAGGCCCTTGATGGTAAAGGCAAAAACAAAAAAGGGGTAGTAGAGGCTGATTCGGTTAAGCAAGTGCGTCAGCAACTGCGCGAAAAAGGGCTGGTAGCTCTGGACGTTAAAATTGCGGCGCAAAAAGACAAAAATAAAAGTGGTGGATTGTTTCAGCCGAAAAAAATCTCGGCTGCTGAATTAGCCCTTATTACCCGCCAGCTATCAACGCTGGTACAGTCAGCTTTGCCTATTGAAGCCTCAATATTGGCCGTTGCCGAGCAATGCGAAAAGCCCCGCATGAAAAGCATGTTAATGGCAGTGCGCAGTAAAGTGGTCGAAGGTTATAGTTTGGCCGAAGGGTTACGGGAGTTTCCACAGACCTTTGATAACCTGTTTTGTTCGATGGTGGCAGCGGGTGAAAAATCAGGTCATTTGGATCAAGTCCTTGAACGTCTGGCCGATTACACTGAGCAGCGCCAACATATGCGCTCACAAATGACTCAGGCGATGATGTATCCGGCGATATTAACCTTTTTTGCGGTGACCGTTATTTCGATTTTGCTGGCCACTGTGGTGCCTAAAATTGTCGGTCAGTTTGAAAATATGGATCAGGCATTACCGGCAACCACCCAGTTCTTGATCTCGGCAAGTGATTTTATCCGCGCTTATGGTATCTTTGTCGTCATGTTTATCGCTTTGTTAATTGCCTTGGTTAAACGCTTGTTATTAAAGCCAAAAATACGTTTGCATTATGACCGGATTTTGCTGGACTTGCCCGTCATAGGCAAGGTCTCCAAAGGTGTAAATACAGCCCGGTTTGCACGGACGTTAAGTATCCTGACATCCAGTGCGGTGCCTTTGCTTGAAGGGATGCAAATCTCTGGCAAGGTACTCGAAAATCAGTATATCAAAGCCGCCATTGAGGAAGCTGCCGGGCGGGTCCGTGAAGGGGCTGGTTTGAAGGTTTCACTGGAAAATA
>JBLHHD010000205.1:0-5992 GCA_047614605.1 Alteromonadaceae bacterium | reverse complement strand
AACCGGATTCACCAAAGATATGCTGGGCGGCAAATTCTATCCCTTCGAGTTTGGCATCTTCAGCATTTGAAGGCTGACTGACTCGCCACTGGATCAATGGGTCATCATCATTTTGAGCAATTTGCCCCTCAGCCGTACCACCACCATTGGCAATGATTTGGTCAAAGATGTTGGCATCAGTAGCGGTAACACCCTGCGCATTCAAATCGGCAATCGCCTGTTGAGCACGAGGTCCGGCCAATGGATCACGCAAACCACTCAATGGCTGTGTTGATGTTTCAGTTAACAGGAAGTTTTCAACGTTTTTACTGAAATAACCCAAAGACACATAGCTGCCCTCGGCGTAGTAATATTCCAAAGACAAATCGATGTTATCCGATACATAAGGCACTAAACCCGGGTTACCCGCATTACCGGTTCTTGAACCTGGTTTCGGACTTGAGGTCACCGATGTAGTACCACGCATATCTTGCAGTCCCGGACGAGTGATTGTCTGGCTGTAAGAAAGACGGGCTTTAACGTCATCAATGATTTCAATATCGATATCGATGCTCGGTAAAAACTCTGAATATTCACGTTTCTCAGCGGTGAAATCAGCTTCTGAGGACAATACAGTTGACCACTCGGTCGCATTACGCCACAAAATGTACTGAGGCAAAATCTGCTTGGAGTTGGCAATAACTTCCGTTTTTTCGTAACGCACACCAGCGACAATGTTAATCGGCATGTCGTTAAAATCAGACTGTAAAACAAACTGAGCATAAAGGCTGTCAGTGTTTTCGGTGATAAAGTGATCCGAGTCCAGGTTATTAGCGGTAAAGCCATTTTCCCAGCTTGGATCATCGCCATACAGCTCTTGGGCTACCGGCAACAATTCAGATAAATTCGTGTGATAAAAATAAGGGATCAACGAGCCGCTACCACCAGAGAACTGGTCAAATAAATCGGCAGTTGATACTCGGGTAAACAAGTCATCAGGCCAAAGGTCTTGATCGCCACCATAGAAACCCGCATTAAGGTTACCAGAAGTCGACGCGGTATTGTGGGTGATCATTTCAGTGCGGGCATAACCAAAGTTAATGCTCGCTAAGTCGCCATCACCAGCATTAACCCATTTACCACTAAGGCGAAACTGCTCGATATCGGTATCATTAAACTGGGAGTTGGTTTGACCAAACAGCCCTTCGATATCCGATGGTAACACTTCACTTTGTCCGTCAGGCAGTTCGATGCCAATGATTGGAATGTCAGTACCAGTAGCATCAAAGGTTTTGGTTACCAGGTTATTGGCACCCATGATGATCCAGCTGTCATTACCGGCACCAGCACCTGTCGCCCCTGCCGATGAATCATGATAATCAAAATCCAGGTTAAGCGTGTCAGTTAGCTGCCAGTTAACATTGGCACCAAAAGATTTGTTTTCGTAAACATAAGCATCATCATAAGAAGTAAACGAGTAGTCACCACCGGTTTCGGTCAATTGTACCGCAGTACCATTTTCGTCAATGACCAGATTTTCGATGTTGGCCCCACCATTAAACCATACGGCAAAGTGATCGCGGGCAATGTTTTCTTTAAATTCAGCGTAGGTGTAATCAAGCGTTGCTTTGAGGTTATCACTGGGTGCGTATTGTAATACCAGTTGACCATTGGTGCGTTTACGTGAAGCATCATTAATAGTAAAACGCTGGTTACGTGGGTACCAGGCATTGCCATCAGGGTTTTGATTATTGTTAACTACCGGGCCACTGGCGCGGTCAAGATCAAACTCTTGACGCCAAAAGTCAACTCGGGCGTTTTGTTCGCGACTGTCACGTTTTTGATAAGAGCCTGATAACAATACCCCAAACATATCATCATTAAAAGTATCGCTGATCAAACCTGAGTATTCTGGGGTGATGTCATTACCCACCTCATTAGAGGTGTCCATCACGGCTTTAGCGCCAAAAGACGATTTAAAACCCGGTTGACTTAACGGTCGAGCGGTTAATATATTGATTGTAGAGCCAATACCACCGGTGGCAATGTCAGCACGACCGGTTTTATAGACTTCAACACCACTAACACTTTCTGAGGCAAGATTAGCAAAATCAAATGAACGAGTAGAAACACCGCCTAACTGAGCACCGGGCATTTGTCGACCATTAAGGGTAACGAGGTTAAACTCTGGGCCAAAACCACGAACCGTGACCTTGCTGCCTTCGTTATTTGAACGATCAATAGAAACACCGGTAATACGTTGCAGCGATTCTGCCAGGTTAGTATCAGGGAATTTACCAATATCTTCAGAAGAAATGGCATCAACAACACCGAAGGCTTCACGTTTAATGTCCATTGCTCGGGCCATACTGCCCCGGATACCTTTAACTTCAACGATTTCGGTTTTTTGTTCGTCGTCTTTTTTATCAGCTTCAGCATCTGCCGCCACTGCCCATATTGGCGTTGTTAATGCACTGGCACCTAAAAGTACTGATAAACTTCTGGCTAACAGTGTTTTATTGAATCTTTTGTCTTTCATCTTCATTACCCAAACTTATGCTGTAACCTGTCGTGCATAGACCCGTTACATAATTATTGATGATGTTTTTTGTTTTGTATTTATATTTTAGTGGTGTTTTTCAACACCATTTGTAAGCGCTTACATAAGATAGGGGAAATCGATGTTCCCGTCAAGAAAATTATGACCTGCAGCGACGTTTATTTCTTCATTTTAGTCATAATGCAGTAATTTTAAAATGTTAAATGTAAGCGCTTTCATTTTAAATCACTTTAGGTTAAGCTCAGACCGGATGAGTGAAAATCACCCATCCGACATTTTATTTAATTTGTTTTTAATCAAGTAAGCGCTGAGCGAAACACAAATTTAACAATCATGGCCGGGTTAGCATAATCCCGCCTGTCGAGTCAGACATACTAGTTCTGATATTATCGGAGACACCTATGCGAATGCAGCGAATAGAAACACAATTAAAAAAGCCATTGCTCACAGCGGCCCTTACGCTACTGCTTAGTGGTTGCCTGTTTGAAGGTTCAACAGTAGACACCCCACCTGAAGTCGAATTGCCACCCGCAGTAGAGATAGTCCCGCCAACAGAGTGGACATTGGTATGGGAAGATAATTTTGATGGCACCAGCCTTAATACTGACAGCTGGAATATTGAAACCGGCGACGGTACCGAATATGGCTTACCTGCGGGCTGGGGTAACAACGAGCAACAATGGTATAGCGGTGATAATATCACTCTAAGCGAAGGCAATTTAGTGATCACAGCTAAAGAAGAGCCAACCGGCGGTATGCCTTATACCTCAGGGCGAATGCTAACCAAAGGTAAAGTCGATTTTAAATATGGTCGCCTTGAAGCCCGGATTAAAGTCCCGGTTGGTCAGGGTCTATGGTCAGCATTTTGGGCATTACCTACCGATGATGTTTATGGTGGCTGGCCTAACAGTGGCGAAATCGATGTGATGGAAGTGGTTAATGCCAATGCCGATAGCAGCGAAACCTTCGGCACATTACATTATGGTATGGCGTGGCCGCAAAATGTGCTGTCTAGCAAAACCACCCCAATCCAAGAAGTCGATGAGTTCCACACTTATACGGTTGAGTGGGAGCAAGATGAAATTCGCTGGTTCCTTGATGGTGTGCATTATGCCACCGTTCATTCGGATCACTGGTGGAGCTACTTTTTTGACGATGCTCAGCAACGTTATGTTTCAGCCCCGGATAACGCCCCGTTTAATCAAAACTTTCACTTATTGCTAAACCTCGCCGTTGGCGGAAACTTGCCAGGCTCTCCAGATGCCCAAACGGTTTTCCCAGCCCAGATGATGGTTGATTATGTGAAGGTTTCACGGTGTGATGAAGACCCAGCCACAGGTGTTGGTTGTGCTTCTAATACCAATCCAACCATTGACCCCCCTGGCCCGGCAGATGTTTTCACCACCAGTTACAGCTTGTACACCGGCTCAGGTGAAGATCAAATCAGTTGGACCATTGCCTCAGAAACCTTAAGCCGTGGGCTTAAAACTGAAGCTGGCTGGACCAATGACGGTGCATTAACTTACTCACAAGTTGAGTCGGGCGATGACCATGGTACGGTGCTTGATGTCCTTACCACCAACGGCGGTAATATGGTGATCAATGCTGTTGACGGCGGTTCATTCTCCTTAACAGGTATGGGTAACGCTGCCGAAGCGTGGAAAGCCCATGCAGGTCTTATCACCTTTGACTTGTTTATTGACAGTGCCAATACCCCGGATGATGGCAGTATTTTAGTTAAAATGGACAGTGGCTGGCCTGCATTAGGGTTTAAATCTTTTGCTGTCGCCGACTTACCAAAAGACAGCTGGACAACAATGTCTGTTAAAGTCAATGACTTACTTGCTACTTCTGGTGAGCAACCACTTGACGTCAACAATGTAGACAATCTGTTTGTGCTTGAGTTTACCTCACAAGCCCATGTTCAAGTCGATAACGTGACTTTAAGTTGTGGTCACCCTAATGCTTGTGGTATTGCGCCACCTGCGGTTGAAGTGACTTTTGATACGGTTGAACTGTTTACTGAGCAAGTTAACACTGAACTATGGACCAACGGCATTGGTGCCTGGGATACCACAGCAGGTAACTATCTTGATGGCGAAACAGCCAATCATATCAGCTGGTCAGTAATCGACAGCGGTGACAGCGATCACGGTAATGTTATCTCAACCGTGTTTAATGCCGATGGTGGCAACGGCGTATTTTATATTCAGTCAGTCCAAAACGTTGATTTAACCCATCTGTCTGTTGGTGAATTGATATTTGATATTAAAGTCACCAACTATGGCAGCAACACCGACGGTATGACACTCAAAGTTGATTGCACCGACCCTTGTAGTACCGGTGATATTCCACTAGGTGTCATTGGTGACGGTCAATGGGAAACCATTACCCTCCCTGTTACCGACTTAGTCGCTAGAGGGCTTGAACTTGACAAAATCAATAGTGGTATAGTGCTCTTTCCTGCCTGGGATCAGCAACAAGGTGTCACTTTTGAACTCGATAACATCCGCTGGCAAGTGGCCGATGTTGGTGAAGTTACTCCACCAACAACGCCAGACCCGGATGCTGAAGCGGCATTACTGATTTATGGCGATGCCCCTCACGCTGACTGGCCTTTATGGGACTGTTGTGGCGGTGCAAGCTTCACTGAGTTAGCAGATGAGGATGCAGAGCACGGCACTGTGGCTGAATTTACCTTCGGTGGTGCTGGCGGCACAGTTGTTGGCTTTATCGGCAGCAATGCCTTTGATGCCAGTGGTATTAGTGGCGGCACATTAGAGTTTGATCTGAAAGTTTTAGCTGAGCCTAATGAAGGCGGCTTGTGGACTTTAAAAGTAGAGAGTAACGCTGATGTATTTGCTGAATTGTTATTGTCAGAAAGTAATGAAGGGGCTTTACCTGGTTCAGATTGGCAACACTTTACCTATGATTTGGCGACACTTGCGGGTGCAGGTTTGAACATTGGTGATATCAATGTCATCATGATCTTCCCGACTTGGGCTAAAGCTCAGGGTGCGGTATACCGAATTGATAATGTAATGATTAATCCTTAGTCTTACTCTTACTCTTACTCTTACTCTTAACCTTAACCTTTACTCTTACCCTTTTTAACCTTAATACAGCGGTGCGTAATATTACGCACCGCAACTTCAACCCCTTAACCACCGAAATCATCAAGTATCCATTCAATTTGACCCTTTTTAACCAGTGGTTAAAGTAGATAATCACCTTGATTTTCCTAAAGAATTTTGACAAACACCGTAAACCCTACTAAACCTAATTTGAAATCCATAAACAAATGGATAATTTACTTTTTTACGTTCTGATTTAACACGCTGGGGAATACATCTTGCATTCAACTAATAAGTGCAATTCATTTTTTTCAGGATTAGAACGGCCAACTGATGTATCATCTCGGCTTTTCTATCCGACAAAAGATGAGAGAGCTTA
>JBLHHD010000204.1:0-5992 GCA_047614605.1 Alteromonadaceae bacterium | reverse complement strand
CCATTGATTTTTTAAAACCCGATGGCTGGTTAATGATAGAACATGGTTTTGAACAAGGACAAAAGGTACGAGAAGTCTTTGTCCAGCAAGGTTTTGTCCGAGTAATGACGAAAAAGGACTACTCTGGTCATGAGCGATTTACCATTGGTTCCTACCAGACGCACCGATAGGTAATACAAGGCCTGCGGGTTATTCAAATAATTGATTTTAACTTTGCTTTATCTGCTGATAGGTTATATAAATAGTACTTAATAGTGTTAAATTTAATATGTGATCAAAGGGTAGTTTATGGCTAATGAATTCCTGTTCGCTGATGATGTGGAAGATGAAGAAGTCCCCGCCCATACAGGTTCCTGGAAAGTTGTAATTGTTGATGATGAACCAGAAGTTCATGCGGTCACCAAATTGGCACTGAGTGATTTTACCTTTCAGGGTAAACCGCTGGAGTTTCACAGTGCATATTCTGGGGAGGAAGCGCAAAAGGTGATCATGGAGCATCCTGATGCCGCTATCGTATTACTCGACGTTGTTATGGAAACTGATGATGCCGGGCTTAATGTTGCCCGTTTCGTTCGCGATGAGGCTAAAAACCCTCATGTACGAATTATCCTCAGAACCGGTCAGCCGGGACAAGCGCCTGAACGTCAAGTGATCCTCAATTACGATATCAACGATTACAAATCCAAAACTGAATTAACCGCCCAAAAGTTATTTACCGTGATCATGGCGAGTTTACGTTCTTACCGGGATATTATTTCGCTGGAACAAAGTCGTTTGGGACTTGAGAAAATCATTAAAGCTTCGGCGGATTTATTTTCTGTTCATTCGATGGATAACTTCATTGTTGGTATTATTCAGCAACTGACGTCCATTTTGGGCTGTGCTGATGAAGCCATGTATATTACCTCGTCTTTGGTCGCGGGTTCTACCCGTCCAGAATCCTCAGACAGCCTGACGGTTTTTGCCGGTCAGGGGGAATATGTCAATGATGCAGGCAAACCCATCAGTCAGGTGCTTGACGCTGAGTTGTTAGCGGCTGTTGATGTAGCCCTTGATACCCATTCGATTGTTTATCGCAAAAACTACCTGGTTGCTTATTGTTCAAGCAAATACACCGAAGGCTCTTTGTTGTATGTTTCGGGTATTCCAGCAGAGTTGAATGATTCATCCAAACAGTTAATTGAATTGTTTGCCCAAAATGTACAAATTGCTTATGAAAATGTGCAATTGCAAAGTGAACTTGAAGATACTCAAAAAGAAATCGTTCACCGTTTAAGTGAAGCCGTAGAGCAACGTTCCTCTGAAACCGGTAATCATGTTAAGCGGGTGGCACTGATTTGTTACTTGTTGGGCACTCTGTATGGCTTAAGCGAGAAAAACAACGAAATATTGATGCACGCCGCTCCGTTACATGATGTTGGTAAAATAGGTATTCCTGATTATATTCTTAATAAACCCGGCAAATTGATTGGCGAAGAATGGGAAACCATGAAAATGCACTCGACCAATGGGTTTGATATTCTCAAAGAATCAAAACGGCCAATTATTCAGGCTGGTGCCATCATTGCCCGTGATCATCATGAGCGTTGGGATGGCACTGGTTATCCAGCAGGTAAGTCTGGTGAAGATATTCATGTATTTGGTCGTATCTCTGCTTTAGCTGATGTTTATGATGCGCTGCGTCATAGTCGTTGTTACAAAGAAGCCTGGCCGATTGAGCAGGTAATGGATTTGATCCGCAACGAAAGTGGTAAGCATTTCGAACCTCGACTGGTTGATTTGTTCCTTAACAATATTGATCGCTTTGAAAAAATACTGACAGAATACGAATAACCCTAAGGTCTTATCTACACGGCTGCTTTTAAACAACAGCCGTGTTTGCTCAACCCCTCTCGTGCTTCACACCATCGCCTTGCTGGGCTTTGCCAGCGCTGATCCCCGTGGTATACTCGTCGGCCCTTTTATTCTGGAATCATTGTCAATGTACTTTATGGTAAAACACTTTCACTTAACTTGTGTAGCGCTGAGCCTGAGTCTATTGTTTATTCGCTTTTTTTGGATGCTCAGACAATCTCCCCAGCTAGAAAAAAAGTGGGTGAAAGTTTTGCCCCATATAGTTGATACCTTTTTATTACTCAGTGCCATGACGTTGTGCGTAATAATTAGCCAATACCCTTTTGTTAACGACTGGCTGACTGAGAAGTTTTTTGCTGTGATCGCTTATATCATCATGGGTTATATGTGCCTTAAAGGTCGTACGGCCACTTTGCGCTGGGTTTCATTTGCCGGCGCATTGGGCTGGATTGCTCTGATTGGCAGACTCGCTGTCACCAAACAGCCCTTGTTTTAGGTTAATTAGTTCTCATCCGAAATGTCGGCCCAGCCGAAACACTATGTCTCGCGGTACGTCGACTTAGTTTTCGGACAAGATTAATTATACCGAAGGGGAAGGTATTTATAGATATTTTCCCTCATTACCTTGAATCGACTTAAAACGAACCACATATCTCAAAGCGTCTAACGTTAAAAAGCTCAATACAGGAAGCCACTAAACAGATGAGTGAAATTAAATTGTCTCCCGGGGTATTAAATACCTCTGATTTATTGACTGACATATTGCTGTTTGAACAAAAATGGGATAGCTCAGTTGACTTGCATCACACCATGGCATTGGTCAATGATATTATTGTCAACGCCAAACAAGCGGTACAGTCAGGACCTAATTGTGATATGGCGCTGGCTAACCCGACGATCGCTGAGTCGCCGGAGCCTGCATCGTTGACTGATCTTAATTGTCTGCTTGATTATTTTTACCTGGATCTGGCGTTTAGCAGTACCCCTCAAAGTATTGACGAAAGCTTGCTTAATTCGCTGGCTTACCTAATAAAATACCATACCGGTGAGTCACTGAGCATGGTGATTTTACTTAACCATGTGATTTTGTCCTGTGGTTTTGATTGTTCACTGGCGGTGGTTGATCATGAGATCATGTTGCGGGTGAATATATCTGAACACGAATTTGTCTTGGTTGACTCTTTGTGTGGCGAAGTACAAAGGTGTCCGATAGTGGACAAGTTGACTGTGCTGCCCTCAATCGGTGATATTGAATGCCGAATACTCGATCGAATGAGCTTGTTACAAATTTACCTGACCCAACAAAAACTGGCATTTACCGATGAGAGTAAGTACGCTGATGCTTTATGTTGTATTGAATTATTGATTAAAACCATGCCTGATGATCCTTATCAGCGCAGAGATCGGGGTTTTTTACTCCATCAGCTGGATTGTTTCAAAGTGGCCCGGGATGATTTCGAGTTTTTTATTGAACAATGTCCCCAGGACCCGGCAGCTCAGTTGTTAAAGTTACAACTTGAAGAGTTTGACGGCTCAGAGCAGACCGTTCACTAAAGTATCCTCTTGATTATAAACATTAACTTATCATGTTGGCGGCAAATTAGGCGTTCAACATGATCTACATTGAATAAAGCCCACCTTTAAGTATATTATAGCTAGCAACTAAGCTCCCCCGGTGACGTGAAATTACTTAAGCCTTGGGGTGAGACCAGCCATACTGTTGGACCGCAACAAATAATTTACCGGGATAGCCAATGTCACATGACGTAATGATCACCAACGACGCAACCGTAATGGGGATATTAGCACTGATCCTGGGTTTCGTTTTTTATACCTCTAACAGCAGCCACCCGTTTTGGAAGTCATTTTACAAATACATACCGGCACTGTTGATGTGCTACTTTTTACCCTCATTGTTAAATACCTTTGATGTGGTTGATCCTGAACGGACAAAAGTTTACTTTGTCGCTTCTCGTTACCTGTTACCTGCGTGCTTAGTTTTATTCATTTTAAGTGTTGATATTAAAGCTATATGGGCACTAGGTTGGAAAGCACCAGTGATGTTTGGCATAGGTACTTTAGGGATAGTGATTGGCGGACCGATTGCTATCTTAATTGTATCGACATTTGCCCCTGAGTGGGTTGGTGGTCAGGGACCTGATGCAGTGTGGCGGGGGATGACCACAATTGCGGGTAGCTGGATTGGTGGCGGAGCCAACCAAACAGCGATGAAAGAAATTTACCAAGTGGGCAATGACGTTTTTGGAGCAATGGTGACGGTTGATATCATCGTTGCCAATTTGTGGATGGCGGTATTGTTGATTTTGGCAGCCAACGCCAAAGCCATTGATGAAGCCACAGGAGCAGATACTACGGCTATCACCGAGTTAAAAGATAAAGTCGAAAAGTATCATGCCCAAAACACCAAAACCCCCGAACTGAACAATTACATGATGATTTTTGCTACTGGTTTTGGCGTGACAGGTTTTGCTCATTTTATCTCTGATATTATTACCCCATATTTTCAACAGTTTCCCGAACTACAACGGTTTAGTTTTCACAGCTCATTTTTTTGGATGATAGTGATAGTCACCACCATGGGCATTATCTTATCTTTTACCCGATTACGAGATATGGAAGCGTATGGCGCCTCTAAGATCGCCTCATCATTTTTATATATCCTGGTGGCAACGATTGGTTTGCATATGAATATCGCGTCTATACTCGATACACCTCAACTGTTTTTAATTGGTGGTATCTGGATGCTAATTCATGCGTCATTGATGTTAATAACAGCCAAACTAATCAAGGCCCCATTGTTTTATATGGCGGTGGGCAGTCAGGCTAATGTTGGCGGGGCTGCATCGGCACCGATTGTGGCTGCTGCTTTTCATCCGGCACTGGCTCCGGTTGGTGTGTTACTGGCGGTGTTAGGTTATGCGGTTGGTACATACGCCGCGTGGTTTTGTGGTCAGCTAATGCAGGCTGTTGCGCCATAACTTAAATATATCCCAGCAAATTAAAGAGAACATTATGAGTCTACAAACGATTGCGATTAATGATATTGAACTGGCAAACGACAAACCGTTTGTATTGTTTGGCGGCATGAATGTGCTTGAGTCGCGGGATTTGGCGATGCGAATTGCCGAGCACTATGTTGAAGTGACAACTAAGTTGGGCATACCTTACGTATTTAAAGCCTCATTTGACAAAGCTAACCGTTCATCGGTTAACTCTTATCGTGGACCGGGGATGGAAGAAGGGCTAAAAATCTTCGAAGAAATCAAAACCCAGTTTAACGTGCCAGTGATCACCGACGTTCACGAGTCGCATCAGGCGGCAGCGGTGGCAGAGGTTGCTAACATTATTCAGTTACCAGCGTTTTTGGCACGACAAACCGACCTGGTAGTGGCGATGGCAAAAACCGGCGCAATTATCAACGTCAAAAAACCGCAGTTTTTAGCGCCACACGAAATGCGTCATATCATCACCAAATTTGGCGAAGCGGGCAACGACAAAATCATATTGTGCGAGCGTGGCTCAAGCTTTGGTTACAACAACCTGGTAGTTGACATGTTAGGCATGGACGACATGAAAACCATGGCACCAGTCATGTTTGACTCAACTCACGCCCTACAACGCCCAGGCGGACGCACAGATAGCGCTGATGGCCGCAGAGCGCAAGCGGCACAACTATCCCGCGTTGGCATGGCATTAGGCATAGCGGGTTTATTTATCGAAGCCCACCCACATCCAAACGAAGCCAAATGCGACGGCCCTTGCGCCTTGCCGCTGGACAAATTGGAGCCATTTTTAAATCAAATGAAACAAGTGGATGATTTGGTTAAAGGATTTGACCCACTGGACACCTCAGCAGGTAGCTAATTTTATCGGGTGCGCTCGCGCTTCGATAGCTTGGGTGCGCCATATATCAAGATTAACCACAAAAGTTGCCAGATCTGTCAACCGAAACATCACTTCGCATCTAAATAGCCCCTTTTTTATACCAAGTTAATCTAAAAAATATCCTGACAAATACCCACTTATTGCTATAATATACAGCAAGACTAAATAGCAACAGGAGAAAACAGGCAGATAAAAGGTAAGGAAAAAGGCAACAAAAAGCAACAAAAACGAC
>JBLHHD010000203.1:0-6010 GCA_047614605.1 Alteromonadaceae bacterium | reverse complement strand
GTAGCGGTTTTAAACTGCACGCCTTTTTCTTTGGCCTGAGCAATCAACTGTTTAACCCATAATTCAATTCCTCTGGCTTTGGGATAAAACTTAGTCGAACCACTAAGCCCCTCTTCATAAGAGGCAAAAGCCAGCTTGTCATCAAATAACGCTGACTTTTTCAGCTCACGGCACAATTGGGCATCGCCGGGGACAAAACGAGTTAAAGCAAAAAAAGTATGCACGGTGGGATGTAACTGGGCCAGCTCGGCATTTTGCAGCTTTTTCATCAGTGGTCTGAAAATTTTATCGGTGATGGTGAGGCCATAATTGGCCAATGAATACTGTTCAAAGTTTTGCGCCTCGCCGATCGCCAAACCCGGTGCCGACAAAATCTCGACCAAGGCACTTTTATAATCCGCCTCAGGCAAGAAATTCAATGGCATAAACTGGGCGGTATCATAACGCCGACCCTGAAAACTGTTTGACACCCGGGTGATGTCCATCGAAGTCCACTGCTCGGGGTTTTCGTACATGCCCTTAAACAAAATATTATTGATTGGCTCGTAAGCCGTCTCACAAGGAATATGAGTGCCAAAATCAAACACTACGCCATCATCATTTTGCCATGATCGTAATAACCCACCACAACTCGCTTCGCTTTCAATAACCGTTACGTTATCACAGTGCTCTTTGGCTAAAATAGCCGCGAAAAGCCCACTGATCCCACCGCCAGCGACAATACAATCGTTCATAAAAGCCTCATTAATATGTTGTATCAATCCACCTCGATGGATGTCCTGCACTTATGGTAGACAGAGTTAACCGGTTTGATGATCGTTGGTTTACTCAATTTGTAGATTACTTGCGCTGGATCAACGTTTACTTTGAGCTGAGGTCAAACACCCTACACTTTATCAAACTCAAAATCAGTCAGTTCTTCGGCTAACCGATAAAGAATTTTGCGTTTATTTCTGCTGGGAGTAAAAAGCCTACAAATCGGATGGTGTGGCTGGATGATAAACTGCGGCTTAATTTTGTCAAAAATGCTCATGTCAGCAAAACTGTAAACCTCGCCCCAGCTGGTTAAATAAATCACTCGCACCGTTTCTATTTCAGATTCACTACTATGACTCGAAAAATTAACGACCATCAGGCAATGAGTAATTTGATAAGGGGCTAATAGCTGCTCTCTGGCAAGCTCTGAGACACGAATAGGCTGGTAGTCCACCAGCGCATCATTCATTAGCTCGGCAATATCCACAGGACTAATGGGCAGTTTACTTTGCAACAGGCAAAATCGCGTATTAGCGTTAATAATACGATTGAACAGACACCACAACACCAGGTCAACCGGATCGCTACTTTGCTTTAAAAAACACGGGTTATCTTTAATCGTGTCGGGGTAGTGCAACCTGCCGCGAAATGCACTCCATCGCTGCTTGGTATCAAAGCTCAAATCCAGCTCCATGGTAATGGCCACATCCTTTTGCATTAAGCCACTTTCAAAAGCCCGTTTTAAATGAGGGATTTTACCCTTTTTAACGGTATAAAACGAATCAATCTTTCTGCCGATAACCGTCATATCTTCATCGCTGACCAACTGCTCAAAGTCTTGTAATTTGGCTGATAAACGCCGATAACAGCCAATTAAAAAGGAATGGATTTTCTGTCCCAACAAGCTCACCTGCTGAAATTCCCAATCATGCACCCTATCGTAGTTTTTTACTTTATCCAGCTTCCATTGCCATTCCTGGACATAATCAATCATTACCGCCCGTTTAAAGTCCGGTTTACTCGCCACTTTTCTGATGGTCAGCGCACAATCGCTTTTGATGTACATACAGGCTTTAAACAATTCAAGAAATTTGGGATTATTTTGCTGATAATATTCCATAATACTGTCAAACATCAGCGCGTAAGGATCGGTTGATCGTAAATCCTTGTCGATATTGACCCCCATATGCACCCTTTGTTTTAACAAATTACACAAGGGTAAGCGCTTTTCAGCATGATCAATAGATACCTCCAGTTTGGCCATTTTGAGCACCGATTTAAACGGCGAATCCATGGCTTTGGTGAGCTGCCAAATTGTTGCGCCAAAGATTTCATTAGCCTGGAGTTTTTCAATATTGCCCAAATCAATAAAATGCTCAGGATTGGGATCAATACTGGTTTGCAAAGAAGCATACTGCTGATCATAAAGCTCATCAGTACAGTCAAATGGGGTGAGCCACCAAAACGGTATTTTGCCTGAAATTAATATCGTGGTGCTGTAATACTCATTTTTTAAAAAGGTCGGTTGTGCAGAGCCAGCACTTTCGCCATCGGCAGCACCAAAATCATTAGAGCGTACCTTCTCGATATCGGATAAGAAAAAATGCACTTCAAGCTGATGTTGTTGCCAGGCCCAATCTTCAATAAGGGTGAGTTTTTGTTGCAGCAGATCCCACTTTTGATCTTTAACCACCCCTCCATCAACACACACCCAATAATCCAAGTCAGACTTTTCAGACTGTGCGGTGGTGCCGATGCTACCCATCAGCGACAGTGATTCTATATAGCGTTGTTTGGGCCAAATCGGTTTGGGATTTTCGATTAGCAGTTCGTTCTCGGGGAATATTTCAAACAAGTCTTGCTTCGCTTTGCTATAAGCATAAAAAGTTAACCCATAGAGAATAGCGGGATCATCGACATATCCAGGAAAGGCAGGATCATTAACATGCAACAAAAAAGGCACAACGTTAAACAGCGGGCGCTTTTTAGCCGGAAAAAGCGCTAGCGCCTTAACGATTCGATTATGGTTATAACGCAATACTCGTAACAGCCGTATCGCGAAGTCTTGTTTATCACTCATATACAGTTATACCAATACCACTTACTGTGAAAAATTATTAACATAACGACGCTCATTGTTACTATAGCAAGTCTCGACCCAGTCCTCACAGACTGTTAATAAATCTTCCCTCAACACCCTTTTAACTATAGCCCAATTTCAATCCAGCAAAAACAGTTGTACTAAACAATCGCATAAATTAAGCCATTACGTGGTGAGGCGAAGCTAAAGGTGTCGAGCACAAGCACCAGACGGTTGATCAAGCGTTCTTTGTGTCGTTAGGGCTTTGCTCGGGGAACGTTGGCTTTTAGAGTACAAGGCATTAAGCAAAGTCGGTGGCTTTGTTAATTGGCGTACACGCTTGAACCCAGTCATTTTTTTGTTATTATCAATCAAATCTTTGTTTATTAAGGCATATTTATGGGGTTTGTGGTCTTTAGAGCCGATGCTTCGGCGGATATTGGCGGTGGTCATGTTTATCGCTGTTTAACGCTCGCCGCTGAGCTTGTAAAATCGCTCAGTAAAATGCCAAGCAAAATCCACTTTATCTGCCGGGAAGAAACCGGTCACCTTGCAAAACTGATTGAGCAAAACGGTTTTACAGTCAGTATGCTGCCTGCGACACTGCCTTTTAATCAAACTCAAGATGCTAGCTTATGCCGTGAGGTGCTTTATCAGCTTGATGAGATGATAAGCTGGGTTATCATTGACCATTATCAACTTGATACCCAGTGGGAAGCAATGATTAGTGCACAAACGCCACAACTGGCGGTTATTGACGACCTTGCCAATCGACCCCATCACTGTGATTTGCTCTTTGATCAATCTCTTGGCAGAGTCACTGAGCATTATCAGCCATGGTTAACCCCCCGGTGTAAAACGATAATTGTCGGGGCCACTCATGCCCTGTTAAGACCGCAGTTTATTGCCGCACGGCAAACCGCCCAAAACACCCGAGCCAATACCCAGATAATTGGTTCAATATTAATTGCCATGGGGGCAACCGATCCGGGCAATGCAACCCAAACGGTATTAGAACAATTGACCGTCACGTTTGGTAAGCAAGCGCCAACAATTCATATTGTCCTCGCAGGTATCGCCAAACACCTAGGTCAGGTAAAGAGTCAAATAAAAAACCGGGTCGCTAACAGCCCCCTTGATGTAAAGCTGCATATCGACGTTACCGATATGGCTGGCTTATTGCTGCAATGTGATATGGCAGTCGCTGCCGCTGGCACTTCTTTGCTGGAACGCTGTTGCTTGGGCTTACCCACCGTGCTGGTGTGTTTAGCAGATAATCAGGCGCATATTGCCAAAGCGGCTGAGGCCAGCCAAAGTGTCATTGCGGTGCTCGACCAATCACAGCTAACGACTAAGCTAGGCGGTATTGTTAAGGACTTTATTAAGCACAGTCTTAATGACATGGGCAACTATCAAGCGCTTGCGAAGCGAGCTTTTGACACCTGTAACGGCAGTGGTGCCGCGTACTTAACCAGCCAATTACAGCAACACTCTCAAACCCGCTCTCCACTTTACTTGCAGGCTGTAGACGCCGGGGATATGGATTTACTCTATCAATGGCAACTTGCGCCAAAAACTCGGCAGTATTCTCGTCACCCCGAGCCACCAACCTTGCAGCAACACCAACTGTGGTTTAGTCGGGTAATGAATAATAAAGACATTCTTTTTTACTTGCTTAAACAAGGCCAGCAAAGCTGTGGTTACATCAGACTCGATAACAAAACCGTGGATGATATTAACGGTTACGAGGTTTCTATCGCCCTCGCCCCCAATTGCTATGGAAAAGGGTTGGGTCATCAGGCACTGTTGTTAACTCAGCAGCTATACTGTAATGACTCGTTACTCGCTTATATTGAGCCACAAAACCAGCCCTCGCTAAAGGCATTTGCCAAAGCGAGTTTTTTGCCGTTAAATAATGACTGGTATTTTTGGGCTTCATCGGCTTAACACATAATGGATACTTAACAATGACAACTGACATGGTAATTGACGGCACCCCCATCGGCCCCTCACATCCGCCTTATATTATTGCCGAGATCTCGGGTAACCATAACGGTGATATCAACAAAGCCCTTGAATTGATCCGGCTAGCCAAAACCTCAGGGGCCAATGCGGTAAAGATTCAAACCTATACCGCCGATACCATGACCATTGATTGTGATAAAAGCGACTTTATGATTGAAGGCGGTTTATGGGATGGTCAACCGCTTTACCAGCTTTACCAGTGGGCACATACACCGTGGGAATGGCATCAACAGTTATTTGACGAAGCGCAACGGGTCGGAATTACCCTGTTTAGCTCTCCTTTTGATGAGACCGCCGTTGCACTGCTCGAACAGTTAAACACGCCTGCGTACAAAATTGCCTCTTTTGAATTAACCGATTTAATCTTGATAAAACAAGTCGCTGCCACGGGCAAGCCAGTCATTATGTCGACTGGTCTGGCAAACCAGCAAGAAATTCAACAAGCCATTGATACCGCCCGCAATGCAGGGTGTAAACAGTTGCTGATTTTACATTGTATCAGCGGTTACCCTACCCCCATTGACGGTTCAAATTTATTATCCATTAGTCGCCTAAAAGCCGATTTTGATGTGCCAGTTGGGCTTTCAGATCATACCCTTGGTGTAACTGCGGCAATCACAGGCGTCGCTTTAGGAGCTGTGGTAATAGAAAAGCACTTTACCCTTAAACGTGATGACGGCGGACCTGATGCCGCTTTTTCACTGGAGCCTGATGAACTTAAGCTATTGTGTCAGTCCAGCCGCGATGCCTTTTTAGCGCTGGGTAAAGGTGATTATTCAACCAAAGAAGCCGAGCAGCCTAACCTTAAATTTCGCCGCTCTTTATACGTGGTTAAGGATATCCAGGCCGGTGAAGAATTAACTGAACAAAATGTTCGCCGTATTCGTCCGGGATTTGGTTTGCCAGCGGGGCATTTTCACAAGGTGCTGGGCAAAAAAACTAACCAGAGCATCAGCCGAGGTACGGCTTTGCAATGGGATATGATTGATTAAGCGCATAAATTCATTAAAAAACTGCCCAAATCAGCTAATTTTACTGGATTTTAGGAATGGTATTTGCTTAATTAGAGTAATACAGATTAACCGTCAAATAGTCAAAACCAATGGGGTCACCCCTAAGAGCAGATGAGTTATGGTTCCAACTAAAGTG
>JBLHHD010000202.1:0-6012 GCA_047614605.1 Alteromonadaceae bacterium | reverse complement strand
AAATAAGAAATAGATGACAACTACCTTGAAAAACACCGCTAAAGTCGCCAGCCAAATCAATACCTGCTGGGTTCATGACAAAAACCCCCCAGCCACCCATGCGCATTTCCCAGCCAGCGGCTGAGATATTCTCTCCACTGATCGTATAGGCACGGGCATGGTTTCTCGGATCAACCTGAAAACCGGTGAACATCACGCCGCTTTCCTTATCGACATCAATACCAAAACTTTCCATAAAATAGCGTTTGGCCAGATTTTTGTGCTGTTCAATCTCAGGCTCACTACGGCCCATCACCTTACGTTGATACGCCAGACCATCACCCTCGACCATACCGTCAAGCATAATGCTGCCATCCACAGATTGATAACTACCATCGGCAAGGAAGACAATGTACTTTTTAATGCCCTGCGGCGCAGGCACATTGCCTGACCCCCAAACAGTATTGCCCTTAAGTGTTGCTGTGGTATCAATTGCCTCAACAGCGTTGCTGCCCAGCGAAAGGCTCAGCAGCAAACCCGCCGCTAACTGTTTTGCCCATGACCGGGCAAAATATGTGGTGTAATTCATGATCATCCTCATTGCATTCATTAATGTCCGCCATAGTGGCCTTATCAGCCGAGCATGGCGGTCATATCATGGGTTGAATTAGTCGTTGGCTGGAAAAATAAGGACATTTTTCACATTTTGTTGCATCAGCAACTCGTCGTTAAGTAATTCACCCAATACCACCCCGGAGGCCAGCCCGACACCGTATTGTGGGTGGCTGATCTCGCAGTTAATAATACCGTTGCCAAACCCATCGGCAACAAATGGGGCTGCGCTTTTGTAGTGAAAGATCAACTCATCTTCAGAACCATCTTCACGTTCGATTTTGATATTGTAATCACCATAAAACAGCACTGAATTGGCCGGAATATGCACCCCATCAAATTCGCCACCTAAAGTGATACCCTCAGGTGCCATAACAAAGGCCGCCCAGCCGCCATCTCTGACTTCCCAGCCATCACTTGGGGCATTCTCGCCGGACACCGTATAGGCGCGAAGATTATTACGCGGGTCAACATACACACCGGTAAACAGCATTTTGTCATTGGTCAGTACATCAACACCAAAACGCTGTTGAAAAAAGCTCACCGCCTCGTTGCGGTTTTGCTCAATCTGCACCTCACTGCGCTGCATGATCTGGGACTGAAAAAACATCCCGTCGCCTGCTATCAGGCCATCTTGCATAATGCTGCCATCAACTGAGTGGTACTGACCATTAGCCATAAACACTACATACTTTTGTGCATTTTCAGGCGCTGGTACGGTGGGGTGACCAAAAAAGTCATGTGCCGCTACAGGTTGTGACATCAATATCACAACACTCATCAACACAGCCGACGATCGCCAGCGGTTTAATATTTGTTTAAATCCAGTCATCTATTTTTTCTCTTTTTCTCTTTTTCGCTACGGGAGCAGGTTGTTAGTAAGAGGCAATTTTAGGGGCCAAAGGTGGGAAAGTTAATGTCGAACGAATGTTCGAATGCATGATGCCATCAGCATCAGCCTTACCAGCAATTACACCACCGACAAAACCTTCACCATAAGTATCACTGAACAAGTCACAACGAGCCATGGCACCCGAGCTGCCAAATTGCATCGGCACCTTTGATTGATAACGCATGATCATCGGCTTAGACACCAGCTGCCAATGTCTGATCACTTTACGCATGATCTTATATTCACCAAAAACAAACGTGGCACCAGCATCAACGTGTACACCAGCAAACTCACCACCTAATGTGATACCTTCAGGGTTGGTAACAATCAACTGAAAACCACCATCAAGTACTGCCCATCCATCTTTAGGCACTTTTTCATCAGAAGAGATATAAGCCGTCAAACGATTTCGCGGATCAACCTGATAACCCGTAAATAACAGATTTTCAGTGTCAAATGTACTTAGACCAAAACGTTGTTCGAAAAAGGTTGTCGCTTGGGCTTTTTTGGCTTCAATTTGCACATCGGTACGACCCATGATCTCGCGTTGAAACGCTAACCCATCACCAGCTAAACCATCTAGCAAAATAGTGCCGTCTGGCGTCGGATATTCACCATTGGCGATAAAGGTGATGTATTTATGATACCCCTCTGGAGTCTCGGTTTTTGGTGCTTTGAGGACCTGTAATAATTCATACCAATAAGATCTGACACCGGGGTCGTGATTGACTTCTTTACCGGCGATACTGATAGTACTGTTGAGCAGTAAAATCAAAGCTAAACCGGGGATAAACTTACTATTTTTTTTCATCGTCTCTCTCTTTGTTGTGTCATCGTGACAGGTTGAATAACTATTTGGTCATGGTTAAATAACAATTATAAAATGGGTAAAAGTGTGTTTGTAACATTCCCATCAACTGTAATGATTGGTGATCGGCATCCGTCGGTCTCTGCCAAAAGCCAAGCTTGTGACTTTGACACCCGGTGGGCTTTGACGACGCTTATGTTCATTGATATTGACCAGTCTGATCACATGTTCGACAACACTGCGTTCAAAACCAAATTGTGTTGTGATCTGTGCTGCGGTCTGGTTTTTTTCAACGTAACACTCAAGGATCGTATCCAGTACCTCATAAGGTGGTAAGCTATCACTGTCCTTTTGATCGGGTCGTAATTCGGCTGAAGGTGGTCTAGTAATGGTTGTTTCTGGAATAAACGGGACGTTACTAATACGATTACGCCATTCACACAAGGCAAACACCTTTGTCTTAGGCACGTCTTTAATCACCGCAAAACCACCACACATATCGCCGTACAAGGTTGCATAACCGGTGGCATATTCGCTTTTATTGCCGGTAGTCAATACCAACCAGTTCATTTTATTTGAAAATGCCATGATGATATTGCCACGAATACGGGCCTGTAAATTCTCTTCTGTGGCATCCCATTCACGGTCTTGCCAAAAACCACCGAGTTCATCCAGATAAGTATTAAACAAATTTTTAATCGGCACTGTATGCAATTCAATATTAAGGTTTTTAGCTAACAGTCCGGCATCAGACAAGGTTTCATCAGAGGAGTATTGAGATGGCATAGTAATACCATACACCCGCTCTGAACCCAGCGCGTCAACCGCCAGCGCTGCGACCAGTGCAGAATCGATGCCGCCGCTCAGTGCGACCACCACTTTTTCAAAGCCGTTTTTATTCACATAATCCTTTAGACCTAAAGTCAGTGCTGCGTAGTAATCCGACAAATCATCCGCTGGTGCTCCCGGCGGCATACTGCTATCGGGTGGCAAAGACCAACTATGGTTATTGTCATCGGTAATACTGTGATTGATATCCTGTTCAATTTGACCATCATGACTGTCGTATGTGACAAACAATAACGTTTCACTAAAAACTGGCGCTCTTTTTAACAACTCGCCCTGATTAGAGATCACCAAAGAGCCACCATCAAACACCAGCTCATCCTGACCGCCAACTAGGTTACAATAAAGCATATGGGCACCAATTCTGTCAGCCGTAGCACTTAACACCTCGACCCGTTGTGACTCTTTATCGGTATGGTAGGGTGAGGCCGACAAATTAAGCAAAATATCAATGTGCTCTCCAACCAGCGCTTGCGTGGTTTGCTCCATCAGATGCCAGGAGTCCTCACAAATATGAATACCCAGCTTTACCCCTTTAACTGAAAACACCGTCTCAGTATCACCGCTGCTGAACACCCGCCGCTCATCAAAAACACTATAATTGGGTAAAATACGTTTATGATAAACATCACTCACTTGATTGTTGATGATAACGACGGCACTGTTGAAGACCTTATCCTGTGCTTGCCAGGGCATACCCAGTACGCAACAGATATCAGCCGGTATGGCGCTAACTATCTGTTGTAAAAACACTTTGCAATCAGCGACAAACGAGGGGTTTAAAATCAGATCTTCTGCCGGATAACCGGACAGTGACAGCTCGGGGAAACAGATCACATCCGCACCATTTTGCCGTGCATTATGAGTCTGTTTAATGATGATTTCGGCATTTTGAGCCAATGCACCGACTGTCGCATTGATCTGAGCCAATACGAGTTTTAACTTTGACATAGTGACTTCTTTCCTAAAAGTTGACTTAAAAGCGCTCGTTGGCGTGATCATGCCGCCCGGCGGTTGGTGGACAAAATATCGTGGGTTAACTGTGTAAGCACCTGACCGGGACCCACTTCGATAAACGAGGTTTCACCCAGCCGACTCATGTATTCAATACTCTGAACCCAGCGAACGCCTTGCACCATTTGCTCGGTAATATTATTTCGTACCTCACTAAGCACATAAGGTTTAGCAGTGACATTTGCGATCACCGGTATGCTGGGGGTTTTAAAATCAACCGTAGCGACATAAGCAGAGAATTGTTGCATCGCCTCATTCATGTAACGTGAGTGAAAAGCACCACTGACTTTAAGCGGTATATACATCTTGGACCCTTGGCTTTCAAACACCGCTCTGGCCGCCAAAATATCGTCTTTAGGACCGGCAATAACGATTTGGCTGTATGAATTGATATTAGCAATATCGATACTGTGCAGCGCTTGTTGGTGACAGATATCGGCTACCTGTTCGGCACTCAAACCAATCACAGCGGCCATACCGCCCTGAGTGGTTTTAGCCATCAATTCACCTCGCTTTTGTACTAATCTCAAACCATCAGCAAAACCAATCACCCCGGCAACGTACAGTGCAGCATACTCACCGAGGCTATGTCCCATCACATGATCTGGTTGTGAATGGCTTTTTAAGTGTTCTAAATAAGATAATACGCAAACCGTAAATAAGGCCGGTTGGGTATATTGGGTAGCGGTCAATTGATGATAACGATCATCACTGCATAGTTGTTCAATTGAATAACCTAACACCTCGTCGGCTATTTCAATATATTGTGGATAAGCGCTAAACAAACTATTCCACATCCCTGCTTTTTGTGATCCCTGCCCAGGAAAAATACATGTCGTCATAACTCAGTCTGCCTTTTTTACCTGCTGTTATACTAGGTATTTATCGATTGCTTGTTGTTTAAGTCTGTCGCCGCGACCGCTGGGAAAATGCCTCAGGAGAGCAGCGATTAAAAACTTGGAGGCACTTGAACAGTGCCTTTATGATCACTTTATTTACAAACGTGATGCGCCAAAGTAATAAGCGAATCCATTAAGATGCTCAACATTGAATTTACCGATTTCTTCAATGAAATCTTCATTGTTTATTCGAAATGAGGTACCTTCTTTAGGGCTGTCATAATAAATCACCACGGCTTCATCAGGTCGGGTCATGCCCTGTGCTTTGGTAACATCAATAAAAGCTTCGGTTTTATAATGATTGGCCCGGCTTGAGCCATTCATGCCCATCATCGCCAAGTCTTTATTGCGTTTGTTGACATTCTTGTTGTTGTAGTAGCTGAGTTTAATCAAATAAGAGCGGTTTTCGCCTTTATCAATCAAACTTGACTGACCAAACTTATTCAAATCGCCTTCAACTATGGAAAGGTTTTTCACCACCGAGGACAGACCGTTAAAAATGTGTTGACTGGCATTGGTTTGTAGCACTGATGATTGACACTCCATAACAAAAAAACGATTGGCTTTTTCACTATCCAAATTGCCTTGCACACCTGCTATGGGACCTTCACGGCGAACGGCACAACCTTGCCCCACCGCACTTTTGTCCAGCTCAGTCAGTGTTTTGCTGTAGGATTTATCATTATCAACCTGATAAAACCCGACAAGTCCAATGTTACTGGCCATCGCTGGTGCAGTCATTGTCAATGTAGTGAGGACACCACAGATACTTAACACACGTTTAGCCGCTTTAAAATTCATTGTTTTCACCTTATGTAAGTTCATTAATCGTCAATATCGACCTTTAATTACTATGTCCGTTATTCCTGAACTATTGAAATCAACTAATCAGGAATAATCTGGCAGACAAACGCGCTACAGCGGGTTAGTCAAGAGAATCTTTACTTCTTTAAATGCCACTT
>JBLHHD010000201.1:0-6014 GCA_047614605.1 Alteromonadaceae bacterium | reverse complement strand
GGTCAAATCCCGCAACTTGGAGCTTGTTGCAAAAGGTGGATGTCGGTCTCGAAAAACAGATGCCAAATCGACATAATCCCCTTTCGCGACGGCCTCCTTGATTCGATAAAGGTGAAAGGTGAAAGGTGAAAGGTGACAGTGAAACCACCAATCCGACGGCCAGAGACAGTTTCCTGTATGGGCCAGATTTACAAGGCTTCTACAAACAATCTGCTTGTAGGCGGCGCATTTATGTCGAAGTGTCGCACCACCGCTGGTGTATCGAATTGGCTAAAAGCGGGGATAAATCCGCCGCCTACGGCCAATATCAGCAAATAATTGTTACCCTGTTTGATTGGTGTTTTTCAATAGGAGAGGTAGCGGATTTGAATCAGAAAAAGCAATAGGTCAGCATCAGACAGGTGAGACGCAAAACAATCCCACCCTTGGTTTAGTAACCATTAACTATAGCTTAGGTCAAATGAATTGAGCCTCTAAAACAGCAACTAGTCGAGATTATTATCCTCAAACCAGTATTTATCTTCTTTAATTCTGACTTTTTTAATAATTCCTGAACAAGTCTCAGAAGTGACCTTATCAAAGGCAGGATTGAGTTGTTTTTGTCAGTTTGCCATTGTGAAATCACAGTTCCTCACGATTTCATTTTTAACCACTCCCAGCAAGTTTCGATCGGTTGTAATTCTGGGTGATATGGTGGCGTTCTTATTATTTTATGACCATTTTCTGCCGCAATTTCATCTATTGCATAGGTTGGGGCTGTCACCATTTTAGCCAATACTTCTATTAATTCCGCCTTAAGACAATCACCCGTTCTTTTCGTGCTTTTAAACACCAACTTAGCATTAGGCACCCAACCATCTTTGGTTATCGCATTTATAATAATGAGCCTTTCACCTTTACCTGTCGGCTTCTGAACCAGCGGCCCATCTACTTTTGAATACCCTATGAAATCATTGCTGTGATTTTTATTCACGTATGACTCGTCTAAATAAACCTCAGGGGGTATAGTTTCATTTCCAATACGGTTAGCCCGTTTTTCACGCAGATACCTCCTACGGGCAGCAATGACATGATCCTTTTCTTTTAAATGCTGAGATCGGGTTCCTTTGCCAAAAGTAAACCCCCAGTTATCTAATGCCCAACCAAGTGTTCTGATGCTAAAGCGCTCATCTTTATTCACCTCTAGAGAGGCAATTGATTAGATTTAGAAACACAACTATAACACCTTGTATATATTGAAAATTATTGCTGTTGGATTCAATTAAATGTTGTTAAATTCCTAGTTTTGTCCACTTTAACCTAGTGCCACTATTCTTTTTAAAATATAACCTCAGAGGCACAGAAGACACGGAGAAGTGCAAAAACCAAAAATAAAAAACCACTTGAACCCGAAATCGATAAATATTTCTTATATCGTCTTTTTTCCTCTGTGTTCTCTGTGCCTCTGTGGTGAAAGTGGTTTTGATTTTGGGTTTATTTATTTTATTCCTTAATCAAATCATTCGGTGCTCTAGGACGCAGACGCACTGATTTGATTATTGAGTGGCCCATTAAAAGGATTTTATGGTGATGTGCAGTGCATTGTCATTGAGCTTAAAATCCTCTACGGCGCATTGGATACTTGCATTAAAGAAGCACTGGAACAAACAGCTGACTATGCGGATAAAATGGGGGCTTCCCAGGCACATTTAGTGATTTTTAACCGCGATAAAAAGATAACTTGGCAAGAGAAAACCTGGCAGCGCCAAGAGCGGTTTAATGGCTGGAATATTGAGGTTTGGGGATGTTGATAAACAATGTTCTTTTGCAAAAAAAAGCCTGCAAACGCAGGCTTTTTTAGTAAAAACAAAACAACGGCAGAAATTACCAGCCGGTTTTCTCTTTTAATGCACTGCCGATATCGGCCAGTGAACGTACGGTTTTAACACCGGCATCTTCAAGGGCAGCAAATTTCTCATCAGCTGTGCCTTTACCGCCAGCGATGATAGCGCCAGCATGACCCATACGTTTGCCTTCAGGGGCTGTTACACCAGCAATGTAAGACACTACAGGTTTAGTTACGTGGGCTTTGATATAAGCCGCCGCTTCTTCTTCTGCAGTTCCGCCGATTTCACCAATCATTACGATGGCTTCAGTGGCGGGATCATTTTCAAACATTTCTAAAATGTCGATGAAGTTTGAACCCGGGATCGGATCCCCACCAATACCAACACAAGTAGACTGACCAAAACCAGCATCCGTCGTTTGCTTAACGGCTTCATAAGTCAAAGTACCAGAGCGAGATACTATACCAACTTTACCAGCAAGGTGAATGTGACCCGGCATGATACCGATTTTACATTCATTAGGGGTAATAACACCCGGGCAGTTAGGACCAATCATCCTTACGCCTTTGCTGTCGATATATTCTTTAACAAACAACATATCCAGGGTTGGAATACCTTCGGTGATAGTGATAATAAGCTCAATGCCCGCATCAACCGCTTCAACAATCGCGTCTTTACAAAATGGAGCAGGTACGTAAATCACTGTTGCAGTTGCGCCTGTGGCTTTTACTGCATCTTCAACTGTGTTGAAAACGGGCAGACCTAAATGCTTTTGTCCGCCTTTACCCGGGCTTACGCCACCAACCATTTGTGTGCCATAAGCAATTGCTTGCTCAGAATGGAGAGTTCCCTGACCACCAGTGAAACCCTGACAGATCACTTTAGTGTCTTTGTTGATTAAAACGCTCATTATTTACCCTCCGCAGCAGCAACCACTTTTTGTGCAGCATCGGTTAAAGATGTCGCTGCGATAATATCTAAATTACAGTCTCGCAATTTTTGCGCACCCAAGTCAGCATTATTACCTTCAAGTCTTACGACTACCGGCACTTTAACACCCACTTCTTCAACAGCACCGATAATACCTTCAGCAATCATGTCACAACGAACAATCCCACCAAAGATGTTAACCAATACGGCTTTGACATTATCGTCAGACAAAATGATTTTGAACGCTTCGGTAACACGTTGTTTAGTTGCCCCGCCCCCAACATCCAGGAAGTTAGCCGGTGAGCCGCCGTGAATTTGCACAATATCCATCGTACCCATCGCCAAGCCTGCACCATTAACCATACAACCGATGCTGCCATCTAGTGCAACATAATTAAGGTCCCAATGAGCAGCTTGTGCTTCACGAGCATCTTCTTGTGAAGGATCATGCATTTCTTGTAATTTAGGTTGACGGAACAAAGCATTACCATCGGCAACGATTTTGGCGTCAAGACAGTGCATGTTACCATCGGTTTTAACCACCAACGGATTGATTTCAACTAAAGCCAAATCCAAATCAACAAACATTTTTGCCAAACCTAAATAGATTTGAGTGAACTGTTTGATTTGAACGCCTTCAAGACCCAGTTTAAAAGCCAGGTTACGGGCTTGTGCCGGTTGAGCACCAACTAAAGGTTCCAAAGCAATAGAGTGAATAAGCTCAGGCGTTTCTTCAGCTACTTTCTCAATATCCATACCGCCTTCGGTAGACGCCATAAAGACAATACGTCGGGTCCCACGGTCAACTACGGCACTCAGATACAGTTCAGTAGAGATGTCAGTGCACGATTCAACTAAAATCTTGGTCACTGGCTGACCTTTAGCGTCAGTTTGAATAGTCACCAGATTTTTACCTAACCACTGCTGTGAAAATGCTTTAATCTCTTCTTTTTTGGTGACAACTTTTACGCCACCGGCTTTACCACGTCCACCTGCGTGAACCTGACATTTGACGACCCATTGGTCACCACCTATACGATCGGCAGCTTCAACCGCCGCTTGTGGTGTCTCACAGGCAAAACCCTCTGACACTGGTAAACCATATTCGGCAAATAAACGTTTGCCCTGGTATTCATGCAAATTCATCGGAATAATTCCATCATTAATGTAATTAATTGAGCTGCGTTATTTTAACAACAAGCAACCTGGCGAGGTTGGGTTTTAGTAGATTGCCGGGCCAATAAACTGGCTCGACAACCGTGTCCCAGGTTTAAATATCTAACATCTAAATGTCTAACAATAGCCGGGTTGGATCTTCAAGCAACTCTTTGATAGTTACCAGATAACCGACTGACTCTTTACCATCAATCAAACGATGGTCATATGACAAGGCAAGATACATCATCGGCAATATGACGACGTTGCCATCAACGGCCATAGGACGATCTTGGATTTTATGCATGCCCAGAATAGCCGCTTGCGGCATATTGATAATCGGGGTTGATAACAATGAACCAAATACACCACCGTTGGTGATCGTAAAGTTACCGCCAGTCATTTCAGCCATAGTCAACTTGCCATCACGGCCTTTAAGCGCCAGATTGCGAATTTCGTTTTCGATTTCAGCAAAACTCATCTTGTCACAATCACGCAATACCGGCGTAACCAGACCACGCGGAGTGGATACTGCAATGCTGACATCAAAGTAATTGTGATAAATAATGTCATCACCATCGATTGACGCATTAACTGCTGGAAAGCGCTTAAGGGCTTCAACAACGGCCTTAACATAAAACGACATAAAGCCTAAACGGGCACCATGACGTTTTTCAAAGGCTTCTTTATGGATTTTACGTAAATCCATAATCGGCTTCATGTTGATTTCATTAAACGTAGTCAACATCGCCGTGCTTTGCTTGGCTTCAAGTAAACGGGTAGCGATGGTTTTACGCAAACGGGTCATCGGCACGCGTTTTTCAGTGCGCTCACCAGCTGGCGTAGTTGTGGTTTGGGCAGCAGCAACGCGAGGCGCAGCAGCAGCTTTAGCAGCAATCGGAGCAACAGCGGGTTGTTTGAGAAAGTTCTCAACGTCCTCTTTGCTAACACGACCTCCTTTACCAGTGCCTTTGATGCTATCGGCATTTAAGCCTTTTTCAGCCAGGATACGACGAACCGAAGGGCTCAGTGCATCATTTGACTCAGCATCATCTGCAACGGCAGCTGACGTGGCAGCGGCTGCACCACCGGCGGTTAGTATTCCAATGGTTTGTTGTGCCATAACCGTTTCACCCTCTGGTGAGACAATTTTACCCACTACACCATCGGCTTCAGCAACCACTTCAAGGACCACTTTATCAGTCTCGATATCAACCAGGTTATCACCCCGTTCTACCGTCTGACCTTCATTAACATGCCAGCTGGCAATCGTTGCATCAGCAACAGATTCAGGCAGTACCGGTACATTAATATCAATTTCTTTAATTGGTGTAGCAGCCGCAGGCGCTGCAACAGGTGCTGCAACCGGCGCTTGTGCAGGCACAGCAGGTGCACTTGCTGGTTTCGCCGCAGCGGCACCAGCTCTGACCGTGGCAATCAGTTGTTCGCCCATTACAGTGGCACCTTCTTGCTGTAAAATTTCAGCAACGACGCCATCAGTTGTTGAAGGCACTTCTAATACCACTTTGTCGGTTTCAATATCAACCAAGACCTGATCTCGGCTTACACTGTCACCCACAACCACATGCCAAGTGGCAATAGTTGCATCGGCAACAGATTCTGGAAGTACGGGAACCTTAATTTCGGTTGTCATATTTGCCCTTTTCCCTTAATTTGATTTAATAGTTAAAGCGTCTTCAACGAGCGCCCGTTGTTCTTTATTATGCACCGACAAATAACCTACCGCTGGTGATGCCGAAGCTCGTCGACCGGCATAGGTTAAAGTGCCACCTTGTGGCAATGAGCGCGAGAAATTATGTGAACTACAATACCAGGCACCCTGATTGCGCGGTTCTTCCTGACACCAGACGAAATCTTTGGTCTGAGTATACTGCGCCAGCATTTCTCGAAGCTCAGCGTGAGGGAATGGGTAAAGTTGCTCAACCCGAATAATCGCAACATTGTTCAGTTCATCTTTACGGCGTCTTTCGAGCAGATCGTAATACACCTTACCACCACACAACACCACTCTATCGACGGTTGCTTTATCAATATCATCTATTTCATCAAGCAAGTTATGGAATACCCCATCAACCATGTCTT
>JBLHHD010000200.1:0-6036 GCA_047614605.1 Alteromonadaceae bacterium | reverse complement strand
GCGTTAAATTTACTTGCTTTAGAATGACTAAACTCAGTAAATTTAACTTCTTTGAGAACATTTCAGTTCTCACTGGCTGCTCACCATCTAACCATTCGGCGCTCTAGAGGTTGTGATCCCATTTCATGGTAACGTGATGCCAACAATAACCTCAACCTTGTGGGCATAGCATGTAAAAAAACGATGGTACGACTAACCAACAGCCCAGGATTTTATCACTTGAGCAATATATCAACGCATCAGATAAGTACCGTAATACAGCATTAATTAACCAGTATGGTCAAATAAAACCTCAAGCCAATAGTGGCGATGTGATTGAATAAAGATTGACGGGCTTAAATCGCTTAAAATTTGTGTTGCTCAACAGACACTAATTAAGCTAAGATCCTCCAGTCCAAGGGGTGCCGGTGAACCTACCGGCTGAGATGCATTGCAAACCCTTAGTATTTGGCGAATCAATTAACTTTCGTCAAATACAACACCTGATCCGGGTAATGCCGGCGTAGGAATGGTATGCAATTATCCTTACTGTGAATACGCTCAAGCCTCGGATAGATCTTATCAATATAATCTGATTGAGTGATTAATGAACCTAACACCGTCCCTGCTTGGTAGCACCCTACTTTGCCTCCTATCTTCTGGCCTTAGCGCCGAAGTTATTGAAAAACCGGTAGATCAATCCGTTAATAAAACAACCAAACAAAGTGTAGAGGTGATCACCGTCAGTGGTGATTTTCAGCAACAAAACCTGCAAAAAACCCCGGCCAGCGTAGCGGTCATCAACCAATCAATGATCCAGCAACGTAATGCCCAGCACCTTGAAGATGTGCTTAACACTGCCGCCAATATCCACTTTTCAGCTGGTGCTTCTCGGGCCAGATTCTTTCAAATTAGGGGTATTGGCGAGCGCAGCCAATTTGTTGATTCGGTTAACCCTTCGGTAGGGATCACTATCGATGGTATTGACTACAGTGGTATAGGCACTGTCGCGACCTTATTTGATATTGATCAGGTCGAAATTTTCCGTGGCCCACAGGGAACCCGCTTTGGTGCCAACGCCATGGCTGGCATGATTAACCTTAAAGGTCATGAAGCCGACGGTGAACAAAGCGGCAAAGTTCAGTTGTCTTACGGCAACTACAATTCACAACAGATAGCTGCCGCTCATGGTGCCCAAATCAGCGAAGGGCTGTCTTACCGGGCAGCCATCCAAAAACGCTCCAGTGACGGCTTTATCAATAACCGCTTTTTAAACCGTGACGATACCAATGATACCGATGAGTTGGGCGGACGTTTGAACCTTTCCTGGCAAGCCAGTGAACAGCTAAAACTCAATTTAGCCGTACATTATTTTGATTTGGATAACGGCTATGATGCATTTTCGCTGGATAACAATCGAACAACCTTATCGGACCAACCCGGTTTTGACAAACAAAGAACCCGGGCTTTTGCCATCAACAGTCAATACAGTGGTTATGCCACAGCCGATATCAACTTGGATGTCAGTCATAACAACTCCGATTTAGCCTATGGTTACGATGAAGACTGGACCCATACCGACTTTCACCCCTGGGAATACAGCTCATTTGATCACTACTTTCGTGATCATCAGAACAGCACCATCGATTTACGTTTTAGTGCTAAAGCCGGTACTGACAGTCGCTGGATTGTTGGCATCTTTGCCCAACAAAAAGATATCGACCTGCAACGTTTGTCGGTGTTTGGTTTTGCCCCACTTTTCACCAGCCGCTTTGATACCCACAACACCGCTATTTACGGTCAAAGAGACTGGCAGCTTAATGACCAGCTGACCCTGATAGGCGGTTTGCGGCTTGAGCAGCATGAAGGTGACTATGATGACAGTTTAGCCACCGCAGAAGATGTTGATGACCTGATGTGGGGGGGTAAGTTCAGCCTCTCTTATCAAATGACCGATGATACTTTGCTTTACAGCACACTTTCGCGCGGTTACAAAGCCGGTGGCGTTAATGGTGAAGCTATCGCCAAAGCCCTGGTCGATGGCGAAGATACTACCACCGCCTTCTTACAAAAAAGAACCACCTACGACCCGGAAATCTTACACAGCATCGAATTTGGTCTTAAAAGCCGCGCCCTGGATAACAAGCTAACTTTAAGGCTCAGCGCCTTTTACAGTGATCGAAAGGATGTACAGCTCAAAGGATTTGTCACCGAAGATGTGGCAGCTGGTACGCCAGGTGATGTGCCGGTCTTTGTCGGTTACATTGAAAATGCTTCGAGTGGCAAAAACTATGGCTTTGAAACCGAACTGGATTATCAAGTCACCAGTAACCTTAACCTGCTGGCCACCCTAGGTTGGTTACACACCAAGGTCGAGGATTTCGTTTCCCAAAGTGGCATTGTCATGGATGGCCGCGATCAGGCTCATGCGCCGCAATATCAATATAACGTGGGTTTTAGTTACGATATCAACGACCACTGGATTGCCCATATCAATGCCGAGGGTAAAGATGACTTTTACTTTTCGATGAGTCACAATGCCCAATCCGATAGTGTCAATCTGGTCAATATGTCATTGGCTTATCATCAGGACAACTGGGATATCACCTTTTGGGGCCGTAATATCTTCGATGAAGATTATGCAGTGCGCGGATTTGAGTTTGGCAACGACCCCAGAGATGGTTATGAAACACATACTTATACCCAACTTGGTGAACCAGGCCGTTATGGCGCGACGTTCCGACACCACTTTTAAGGCGTGAAATAAACATGAAACTAGCTGTAGAGATCAGTAAATACCCACTGGATGAGCAATATATACCGCCAATCAAAGACTTTATTGAGCGGCTTAATGCCCATGAGGCTATCACAGTTGTCACCAACACCATGAGTACTCAGGTCTTTGGTGATTGTGATACCTTGATGCCCATCTTGTCGGCTGAGATAAAAACCTCATTTGAAAAATTTGGCAAAATGATCTTTGTCTGTAAATTTATCAATGCCGACCTAGAACCCAGTATAGGCCCAGACGCTGAGCAAGAAGTTAGCTGATGGTTGATTTCATCAGCCAGGCGATCGGTGGGTTTAGTGCCATGTCAGGATGGGAGTACCTGGCGGTATTGCTGTCTGTGGTTTATTTGCTACTGGCGATGAAACAAAGTTTGTGGTGCTGGCCTGCGGCCTTTTTCAGCACCCTGATATACACTCTATTGTTCTTTAACGGGGCTTTGCTGATGGAGTCCTTGTTAAACGTGTTCTACATGAGCATGGCCATTTATGGCTGGTATTGCTGGCGTCAACCCGCCAGAGCGGATAATCGTATGTTACCCGTCACGTCCTTGAGCCTGACGATCCATAGCCAGATGGCTATTGCAACCTTTACCATAGCCATGGTCCTCGGTTACATCATGGACAACTACACCCGCGCCGACTTTGCGTACCTTGATTCAATAACCACCTGCTACAGCGTATTGGCAACCTATCTACTGGCCAAAAAAATCCTCGAAAACTGGCTCTACTGGGTGATCATCGATGCCGTATCAATTTACCTGTTCGTCAACAAAGGGTATTACCCCACCGCCGTACTATTTATCTTTTATACCCTGATGGCGGTACGTGGTTATTTTCAGTGGCACAACAGTGTAGTTGATGACAGCGATTATCCAGCGGTGCCGTCGAGTTAAGTAGTGTCGAAGACAAAATGATCAAAACACGATTAGCCAGCCACCACTATTTTAGCAACAAACAAATTAACGCCATTAGCGAGCTTACTGGTGGGCTTAATAATGAGGTTTACAAGGTTGAACTGGCCGACTGTGCTGTTGTGGTACGGTTAAAGGATAGTGATCCCGAGCAACAAACTGAGTTGGCAGTACAACAAGTCGTTGCCAATATGCACCATGCTCCCCGGGTGCTATACCATCAAAGCGGAGACCCACTTAACGTCTTTGAATTTATTGATGGGACTCATCAGCCTGGTAGTGACTGGTCACCAGCGCAACTAAGCCGCTTTGCCGGGCAACTCGCGGCTATTCATCAATTACCAACAAATTTTACCCCGCAGCTGTCAACTACCAACCTGTTGCAACAAATCAACATATACCAGCAGCAGCTTAAACTTAACAGCACTGAACAACCGCTGGTACAAGCAGCCATAGCCAGATTAAGTGATTTAGACCACTATCCTCCCACTCTTGGCTTGTGCCATCAGGACTTGCTGCCGCAGAACATTATTTGCAGTGATAATAAACGCTGGATCATTGATTGGGAGTTTGCCGAGCAAGGGGATGTGTATTTTGATTTGGCGGGATTTATTATTGAACATCAGCTAACAACAAAGCAAAGTCATGATTTTGTCTCTACTTATTTTAGCCAACAAAACAGTTCACTGAGCAACATTCTCGATAAGACAAAGACCAAAACGCTTTACAAAACAAGCAGCGAAGCAAAATTAACGCTAATGAAAATAGCCTATAACCTGATTTGCTGGTTATGGCATAAGGTCGAAGTGGCTGGGATTGCAATAACTAACGAGACATTGCAACAAATCCATCAGCAAAGACAAGACGTCTACTGGCGAGGGTTAAGCGCTGCGAGCGCAGTAAAAGTACCAGGGATCAGTATGTGATCCCCTTAGATGAAAGCCAATCGGTTTAAAACCGATTTAAACCGTCAAATACCACCTAACCGAGCGGCCAAGTCTTTGTAACGTTTTACATCATCCTCATCGAATAATGCACTGCCATCATCAGCTTTGTCTTTGGCTACCAGCAAATGTTCCCGCTCTAGCCGCTCCACTCTGATCACTTTTACGCCCAAGAATTCGGCTACCTGCGGTACAGTCAATAAAGCCATAAGTGTTCCTCCAAATAAATTTCTACACAGTTGTTGTTTTTAATGATTATTTGTAAACCATTTTGTCTTTTGGGATTTTCTGACTAATGCCAATATTTTATAAGTAAAGCCGACTTTAGTTAAAAATGCGAGTGAAACTAACGACATACTCACAAATCCCCCTAAATGCCGATTTGTAGAGCAACATTACACCCTAATGACGAAACGCACAAGGTCCATTCAAACCTTCAAACCATCGTTCACTACAAACCCTCAGGGGGAACCTCAACAGCCTACTGGCGCTGAAATTCAAAACTTGAGGTGAGGTGAGAAAAAAGCTGAATATCATCAATCAAAGTGCCCACCACATCACCGACACTATTAAAGTCTATATTCGAATAAGCGCCAGTATAATCAATCGCCAAACCGCTTTAGTCGCGCTAACACTTCTTCGATTTGCGCTGCTCCCAACACCTTACCCGGCGGATTCATCACCTCTCGCATACTCTGGCGTATCATCCGCCCCGCTGGGTTATTGACCTGCCCGGCATGTTCCATGGCCAATGCGCTTATCATGGTGGCATCAAAAGTATTGGGCTCAAACCGCTGGTGAGCAACACCAAAGGTAGCTAAATAGCTATCACGAAAATCATGAAAGTGAAGGTTTGAATCATCACCAAAACCAGGACTAACGCTCAATACTTCATTGATATACCCAAGTGACTTCGAAATGCAGGATTCAGTGAAAGTTAAAAACGCTTTAGGCCAGGCAAATGAGAGCAGGTTTAGTCATTCTATATCAAGCTCATTTAACGCAGCATAAAGCGTTTTTAAACCCACCCTCCGGGAGCCTCTGAGCGATCCCACTTCTGCGTTACACTGCTGGTTGATGCTTTCGTTAACCACCTGAGCACTGGCACACCACCCAGAAAACCAATAATCACCACATCCGGGGTATTAGCATAAATATCCGGGATATAATCGCCAAAGTCCGCCTCTATAGCGCCATATGGTTAGAAAATAGACTCACCAGAATGTCTAAAAATTGAGAATGTTCTGGTGTAATGATAAACAAAAAGTGAATTCGCAACAAAAGGTTTCCTCATTACCCACGAATTGCAGCTTGATAGATTTTGTTTTTAAAATAGACCCGATATAATCGATAAAAATAAAGGGCACCACAAAACTTCAGGTGATATTTTTAGGTGCTAATGTAGGAAAACC
>JBLHHD010000199.1:0-6039 GCA_047614605.1 Alteromonadaceae bacterium | reverse complement strand
TTTAGACCCGGCGCTAAATTACTGGCGATGGCAGCAACAGGTGAAACCTATCGATGAGTGGTCCGTTGCAGGGAATAAAGGTGCTGGACTTTTCTAGCCTGTTACCCGGTCCCTATGCATCAATGATGCTGGCCGATATGGGGGCGGATGTATTGCGGGTGCAATCGCCTCATCATCTGGATATGCTCGGCACTATTGCGCCTTTTATGGCCCTGAATAACGCTGAGCAGGGATTGTCTTACGCTTACCTGACCATCAACCGCAACAAACGATCAATGATACTTGATTTAAAAAAACCAGCAGCGGTTAAAGTGATAAAGCAACTTGTGGCGCAATACGACATCGTATTGGAGCAGTTTCGCCCGACAGTAATGAAAAAACTGGGGCTTGATTATCAGACGCTAAAAGCGATTAATCCGCGGTTAATTTATTGCTCAATCACCGGTTATGGTCAAACCGGTCCTCATCAGGACAAAGCCGGTCATGACATCAATTACCTGGCCTTAAGTGGCCTTGCCAGTTACAGCGGCACAGCAACAACCGGGCCGGTGTTATCTGGCACTCAGCTAGCCGATATTGCTGGTGGCTCTCATCAGGCGGTGATCAGCATATTGGCTGCGGTGCTCGCCCGTCATAACAGCGGAGTAGGACAACACCTTGATGTGAGCATGACAGATGCGGCGTTTGCCCTAAACGGCATGTTTGCCGCCGGGGCATTAGGCAGCGGCGAAGACCCACAGTTGGGCGGCACAGTGCTCAACGGTGGAAGTTTCTATGGCTATTACCGTACCAAAGACAACCGTTATTTGGCTGTTGGTGGACTCGAAAGCAAATTCATCAGCGGCTTTTTTGCCCTGATGGAGCAGCCCCAATGGTTAGAATTACTTAAACGCGGTGAGCATCAACAGCTAAAACAACAAATAGCGCAGACAATAGCACAACAAGATTTAAGCGACTGGCAACAAAAATTTGCCGACAACGATGTATGTGTCGAACCTGTACTAACAGTCACGCAAGCGGCTGCTTCGCCATTGATGCAACACCGCCAAATGGTGGTTGGTACCAAAGTAAGCACGGCGGCTGGTGAGCAAACGGTCAAACAAGTGGCACCGGTGGTTAAATTTACCGGACAACAACAAATAATGACCAGCGACGCTACCGTTGGGGGAGACACGGTTAAGGTGTTACAAGCGCTTGGTTATAGCGAAGTACAGATAAAGGCGCTAACCAAACCTTGAGCAAAAGCAACTAATACACCATATGAATTAGGCCATTTTCACCTCCAAGACCATTAAATGTGAAATAAATTGCACTTATTTACATTAATTTTAGCTATTGACCCACTATTTTTTAATCATTTTTAATCATTTTTAATCATTTTTAATCATATCAGTACTGCTACAGGCTGGATTGTACGGGGCCAATGGTTAATGTCTTACAGGTGATAGTCGGTTTTTCCCACGACATTGTTAACCTGCGGTGACATTGACAGCGTTTTAACTAATCTATAACATGCATCTCGTTCCTTACGCAGCAGTAAAAATTAATTAACATTAACTTTGATAACCACAGGAAGTAAGAATGCAAAACAAGCAAAACCCTAATGCCAAAAAGACCTTTAAAAAATTAGCAGCCGGCGGTTTGAGTCTTTCCGCGTTAACGTTGGGGCTTTGGTTTGGCGGTGTTCAAGCCGTTTCTCAACCTACTGTAGTTGCCGACAACGCTGATGACTCTGGTTCTATCCAAAGAGCTGATACACAAAACAGCGAAGTTAAAGGCGCGTTATTGGCAATGAAATCTAAGCCGCACACTTACTCCGCTCAAAATATCTTTAAAGCCAGCAACAGCAAAGATTTTGCCCAGTATGCTGTATTGGATAACCACGGTTTCCAAGACAACGTCTTTACCGGACATGTTCAAGGCATAAACGACACGGCTGATTTAACCGCATCTGACGAAAACACCGTTGGTCTGGCTCGTATGGTTGTTTTAGACAAGCCGGGCATCACAACTGACCCAAGCGATCCACGCTCACATGTTGGCGTTTACATTGATGTTTCTGGTCTGAAAACCATCAAAGGCGAATCCGGCTGGTACGAAGCCACTTTAATGTACACCACACAAATTCCACCAGTGGCAGAAGCTCGTAAAGATGGTCATGCCAAATTCGGTTTCATGACCCCTGAAGATCATGCCATTATGTCTGCTCAAGGGACTGGTTATAACGCGACTATTGGTCACGTATTTACTAAAGGCGGTGTTGACCCACGTTACCCTGCTAAAGGTGATGTATGGCCTAACGACGTAAACAACCTGGTCACTTTCCCTGTTACTGCTGGTACGTTTAACGCCCTGCAAATGGACGATGCGCATCACTATTTCGAATTGCGTCCAGAAACTAACATGGTATTTCCACACCAAGAATTTCCATTCGCCGGTGGCGTACCGGCATTACATCCGCCTGAAGGCGCTTATGCCGCAGGTACTTTAGGCCATTTTCAATCAATCGTCCCAGGCTCTGGTCCATTAGGCATCAACGATAATGACCCACATGTCTATGGTGACAACCCAGATGATCCGCGTGATGCTGACCGTTTCAGTGCGGTTGACAGAGCGCAAATGGAATTCCGTTTACGTTCAGTACCAAGTGGTCTGACAGAAGAAATTCATCGTGATGTATTCATCCGTCGTTCGTCTTTCCACCCAGAAGAGAACAACCTTCAGCGTCGTTTATACTTAGCGCTTGCTTATGAATATTCACTGATAGACAGCAACGACGATGGCGTATTGTCATTCGAAGAGCTAGACATTAATGGCACTTCTGACGGTGGCCAGTCAAACGAACGTTTATACTTTGCTATCACCCAGTTTGACCGTTTAGTCATCCAACGTGAAATCAACGATGGCCTAGTGGTACCCCGTTTTGCAAACAGCCAGCGTGCCTGGGTTGTTAACGGTGACATGAAATCAATCACTGGCGAACGTGTTCGTGACCGTCATTTGGCTGAGTCAGAAATGAATTAAATTCAGATTTAATCTGAATGATTAAAAAGCCCGCCTTTGCGGGCTTTTTTGTTTTGGGGTAGTGGCGGACGTCAATTAAGGTCGATGGGAGTGCGCAGGTTAGCTTTATCTTAGCTCGCGCTACAAAACACAAAACAACGGCAACATCTTAAACCGCTGCACTTTATCACTCACCCTGTTAAATAACATTCCATAACCCGTTCTTTTAACCCTTAATTGGGTTCTGTCCACCTATAAACACAATCCGACACAAGTTAATTTCCCCTTGATGACATTTTTTTATTATATCTGTTGGACAAATTGTATATATTAGCAACTGGAACTAATATTGTTGGTAAGCGCACAATAAAAAAGAGGTTAACCACTTCCATTATGCCGAACAGAACGCAAAAAGAATTTGATCAGCTCATTCCCAAAGAACGCTATGAGCAACTATTGGATAAAATGTCTGCACTGACTGATCAAAAGGACATCCAAAAACGCCTGCTGGATAATTTGCTTAAGCAGATTAATGCCAAAGAGGATACGATAGTCGACCTTGAAGCACAGGTCGACGCTTTTGAAATTCGTATAGAAAAAGTGCTGAGCGATGACTTGATTGGCGAGGACATTAAAGAACTTATCCGCACCGGTTATGTCGAAGGCGCCAGAATGCTCGCCGATGGGCATTATAAAGGGCTGCTGCGAGACAACGTTGTCGCCCGAGCTGCCGAACTTTATCAAATCGGTCACGTCAGAGAGCTGAAAATGGAGTATATCGAAGCACAAAAAGCCTTCGAAAAAGCGGCCGAACTACAGCCTGATAATACCGCCTACGTCACCGAAGCCGGTTTAATCAACCTGACCTTGTCAAAATATGAAAAAGCCATCGAACACCTAGAGCAAGCACTGCAAATCGGTATCAAAACCTATGGCGAAGATCACCCTGATGTGGCGGTTGATCGTAACAATTTAGCCAGTGCCCACTATCACTTGGGGCAATACGCAAAAGCGATAGAATATTATCAACAAGCGCTGGCTCATGATATTAAAGCCTATGGTGAAGCGCACCCTCAGGTAGGGACTTTTTACAATAATCTCGGTTCAGCTCATGAGTTTTTGGGCGAATACAACAAAGCCCTCGAATATTATCAACTAGCACTGAATAACGGCCTGAATTACCATGGTGAAGATCACCCCGATATCGCCATAAGACGTAACAATCTTGGCAGTGCCTATTACGCCTTGGGTCAGTACGAAAAGGCCATTGGTTACTACGAACTGGCGCTTAACTATGGCGTCAGCACCTTTGGTAATCGTCACCCACAAGTGGCGATTCGATGTAATAACCTGGGTTTGTGTTATAACGCCTTGAGCCAGTACGAAAAAGCCATTGGCTATTTTCAGCAAGCCCTTGAGTGTGATATTAAAATCTATGGCGAAGAGCACCCACAAGTAGCCATTAGACGTAACAAACTGGGTTTGTCGTACAGTGCTTTGGGTCAATACGACAGAGCGATTGAATTTTTTGAAAAGGCATTGGCCTTTGATTTAAAAACGTATGGCGAAGAGCATCCAGAGGTTGCTGTATTATGGAGTAACCTTGGCGCGGCTCACGACTCTTTGGGTCATTATAAAGAAGCCATTGATTACTACCAAAAAGCGATGGATTCAGATCTTAAAACCTACGGAGAAGGGCATCCGGGTGTGGCTATTGACCACAACAATCTCGGTTCGGCTTACAATGCGATGGGACTGTACCATCAGGCGATGGCACATTTTCAATTGGCACTAGATTGTGGCCTTGCTACTTGTGGCGAAGACCATCCGCAGGTGGCCATATATCGCAAAAATCTGGGCGGCGTTTATAACTCACTGGGTTATCACGAAAAAGCCCTCGTGCTAGATCAACAAGCGCTGGATTCGGATATCAAAACCTATGGTGAAGATCACCCGGATGTGGCGATTGACCGTAACAATTTGGGCTTGGCCCATGACGCCGCTGGTAATTACGAAAAAGCCATTGTCTGCTATCAGCAAGCGTTGGACTCTGATCTTAAAACCTACGGTGAAGGTCACCCAGATGTTGCCGCGTATCGTAACAATCTAGGCTCAGCTTACAGCTCTTTGGATCAGCACGACAAAGCCATTGAATACTACCAGCAAGCGCTGGATTCTAACTTATTAAACTACGGTGAAGACCATCCAGATGTGGCTATCGATAGAAATAATTTGGGGACTGCCTATCATGCGTTGGGTCAATATCAAAAAGCCGTTGATTACATGCAACAAGCACTGGCTGGATTTGAGAAAACCTTCGGTGCAGAGCACCCTAACGTGATCACGGTTGGTAAAAACCTTAACCGAGTGAAAGCCAAAATCGTTGCGTAATATTGGCGTTATTCTCTCACCTTACGGGCGTAAATAGCCGTAAGGTGAGTTTAATTAAGTGTTAAGCATAAGGTTTTAAATCGAGTTCTTCTAATTCACAAACAGCGATCACCGCGGGTCGTTTTGCTAAGGCTCGTAAGTAACGCCCCAGATGAGGCAAGGTTAACGGCGAAACTTTAAACGCTTCAACCCCCCCACATTGCCAGCATAAACAAAAAGCAGTCACAAACCGTCATTCCTGCTCCAGCCAGGGTAATAATAAAGTTTATACATGGATAGTCCTCAGGAAAAAATCAATTTACAACTTACATAGTAGTACATAGTAGTACATAGTAGTACATAGTAGTACATAGTAGTACATAGTAGCTCAAAGTGGTGATAAGGACGATTTTTATCAGGTAAAACAAACACAGACTTAAGCAATCGCAGTAATAAACAGTACGAAGAGACGCTAACCTTAGGTCACTCAACCCAAGTCAGCTAACCAATTAAACCGATCAATACGCTTTGACTAAAGCGGGGATAAATAAAAATGGCTATTAACAATCGTACACATCTCAAACATGACGTCAACTTAACCGTCAACCTTTGAAGACGTCATGCCGTTCTCAGCGACTCTTACACCAACCCCCCCTCGACCTATTT
>JBLHHD010000198.1:0-6046 GCA_047614605.1 Alteromonadaceae bacterium | reverse complement strand
GTGCGGTGATTGACGATAAAAACCCAACGGCTTTAGTGTCGGCTATCCATCAGGCGATATTTGTTACGCCATTAAATCCACTGAGTAGTGAATCAACGAGTAAGCAAAATCAGCAAAGTGTGATCTTACTGGTATTGTTGGGCTACGGTAATATTGGTCGTCAATTAATTGATATTTTGGCACAACAACTGACACACATTAACAGGCGTGGCAAAACCCGGCTTGAAGTGGTTGCAGTCGCTAATTCGTCCAATTATATTTTTGACCCCAAAGGTGTCGATTTAGTCAATATTGACGAGGCTTTGGCACACAGCACGTTAAAAACAGCGGCGATTGAACAGTGTTTGGCGACTATAAACGATCAGCAATTGGCGGTAATTGATGTGACGGCAAGCCAGGATGTAGCGCGTTTGTATGCCGACTATTTTGGTAAGGGTAGACATGTCGTTAGTGCTAGCAAACTGGGGATCACCTTACCCTCTGGTGATTACGAGCAATTACTGAGATTGGCAAAAAGCAATAATAGTCAATGGCTCAGTAATGTAACCTGCGGAGCGGGTTTACCCATTCAGCAGTCGATTAGTGATTTGGTTTATAGTGGTGATAAAATTAACACTATCTCGGGGCTATTTTCAGGTTCTCTATCGTGGATTTTAAACCGTTATAATGGCAAGAAATCATTTTCTTCGGTGGTAGCCCAAGCGAAAGCGTTAGGCTTAACTGAGCCGGATCCACGAGATGATTTATCTGGTAAAGATGTGCAAAGAAAGCTGTTAATTATCGCCCGGACCATGGGATTAACCTTGGATCTTGAGCAAATTGAATTAACACCGCTCATTCCCGAGCGTTTTTTGGCAATGTCAGGCGATGAGTTTGCTAATACTAGTGCAGAGCTTGATGTATACATGAAGCAAAAATGGCAACATGCCAATGAACAGGGGTTAAGGTTATGTTATTCAGCTCAGTTAGGGTTTTCTCGCCAGCAAGGTGAGGTTAACGATGAGGTTAAACTATCTCAGGCAAGTGTTGGTTTGAGTTTCCGTGACGCTAATGATCCGATGATTTGTGTTTCGGCGGCTGATAATATTGTGGTGATTCATTCTGACTGGCACAACGATAATCCGTTGATCATTCGGGGACCCGGTGCTGGTATTAACGTTACCGCTGCCGGGATTGTTGCTGATTTAATTAAATTGGTGGTTTAGGAGCCTGTCCGAGACAAATCGATCATTTACCATATGTTGCTTTAATTTCATCGCGCTTGGCTAAGTCGGCGTAGCAGGTAATAAAAGGCGGCCATTGTGGATCATCCTCAGGCCGCGAGGCTAACACAGCAACAGGCGCAGGGGGTTGTAGCAAAGGGCCTTGACCTGTCAATGATTCAAGTAAATGGGTTTGCTTATCGACCTTTTCATTAAGCTGCTTAAGCTGCAAGCTCAGTCCTGCCACAATAGCGGGCAAATCACCATTACCGGTGATATCCCCACTAATGTCCGCTTCTTCAATGATGCTCTGCTCGCTTACCGGTGATTTTAATTGACCATAAACCCGCTTTAGTTCAGCGACCTCAAGGAATCTTTTACCTTTGGTACAGCGGGCATAGTTAATGTGGCCTTTCGCCATTAGTCGGTATAAGACATTTTTACTTTTGCCAGTGAGTTCGATGGCTTTTTCGATGGAAATAAACATAAAGGCAAGATGTACTCTGGTGGGTCGACTATCGGCGTATTTTACGCACTGTTGTCGGGCAAAACTACCAAAATAAGCAGATTTTACAGAGATCATTTTTATTTGATTGTTTATTTAATTTAAAATATTTGCATTTTTTTTCAAACTTTTTCGTTGTGGCCACGTCTTTAACTACAAACCCGGACAGTTAAACCCTGTTTACCATCTCAAGATAGCTAAAGTGAGTGTACATTATGATTAAAAAATTATCAGCCATTGCCGTATTTACCTGTTTATTTTCAACTGCTATTGCTGCCGGTTTTAGTGATACCGGTAATGGTGAGCGCCCACAGGTTCGTTTGCTCAAAAACCATCAACTAGTAGAAAGCCGCCCAATGACTGACGCCGAACTTGAAGTGTACCAACAACTCAAAGTGATTGAGCAGGAGTTGGAGGCAATTGAAATGCCGCTGGACGAATTCGAAGATGAGCTTGACGATAAAGCCGATCAGCTCGAAACGGTGGTTGAAGCGATAGTCGAAGCCGCTATCAATGGTCAAAGTAGTAGTAATAATAATATGAATGACGAAAAAACAAGACTGGTTACGGCTATTCATGAACTGACTAACAATATGAAACCAGCTTTAGGTCAGATCAAAGGGGTAGCGAAACGGATTAAGCAAACGGCCGCACAACTTAAAGAGGTGGTTTATCAAGGTCGCAGTGAAGATGAGTTTGATGCCATCCAAGTGATTGATGGCGACGACAGCAATACCATTCATTACGGCAATCATTTCTTTGATACTGATAACGATGATAACGATGATAACAGTGATGACGACAACGATTTCGATTTTTAAATCGTTGCAGTCAGCCGTTTGCTTGATAAGAGCTGCCTGATTGGTGTCAGGTAGTTTGCATTACAGTATCCTCGTGCTTAAATATTGCGGTTGAATCAATAATCAAACTGTATTTATCATTTATCTTCACTATACCATTGAGCATTTTCTGGGTTTGGGCATTGAGTTTAAACCCGGTTTCCATGATTTTACTCAGCGATTTAATCTCGCTATCCATAATATTGACACTGTCCTCTACACTATCAACCAACAACCCTATGTATGGGGTTCGTCCATCAACGGTGGTATAAACAATGATGGGTTTATAACTTTCAGTTATTTGGGTGCGGGCATCTTCAAACAATCTTTTTAGTGGGGTATAAGTCACCGATTTTTCTTTTTCAAGCATTTTTAGTGCTACGTCGAGTTGTCCTGAGTTTTTTAAGTTCACAAGTGTGTCGGCCAACTCATGAAGCCTTTTGTGGGGGTCGTCAAAGCGTTTTAACAAACTTGCCAGGTCCTCATCATCAGTATTGAAGTTGTCATACCATATACCAAAGCCGCATTTCTGGCTGGATTTCTCCAGTACAAACGGGGTGTTATTAAGTAGAGAATGCTCAAGCGCAATTAGCCACTCATCGTGTTCTCGCTCACCTTTGCCCAGCAACTCCAGTAACCTAATATTAACCTCTTCGGTAACTTGGTTGTTCATGATCAGTCCCAAGTCAAAAACGGGGGTAGGTGTGCCAACATAATCTTTTACGCCCAAAAAACTCAGGTCTTGCGTCGGAATGGTGGTTAAATCCTGCTGATACCTTTCAGTGACCAAAATATCGAGGATATTGAGCGCAATATATTTTTCGCCGACTCTAAAATTGACTAAATCCATTAACTTTCTCTTAAGTTGAGTGTGAAGCTACTGCATTGAATTATAGTCATATAATCACATGAAGGGTAAATAGATTTTTGAATTGATGTTCTTAGACCGAAGTGACTTCAAGATGCTGAAACTCGTATCTTGAGGTCATTTGGGTATTGATCATCAGTTGATACAGTTTTTTGCTATGTGGTATAACAATCAACAGCGTAATTGGCTTATAATAGTGCCTCTTAAAATCAACCTCAGAACAATAAACAGACCAAGCTTAGATGAGTATTAAGATAAAAAAACCAAAATTAAACACTGCTCTATCGGGCACTGCTTTATGTAGCACAGCAGTCATGATGCTGTGCAGCCTAAACGCTGTTGCTGACGAAAAGCGAACCTATCGGGGCGATATTGAGCTAGGGGCGGCTATTACCACGGGTAATTCAGAAACCGCTTCGGCAAAAACGGCGGTAAACGTAGAGCAGGATTTTACTGATTGGCGTACTGAATACATGATTGATGCCCAGTATCAGCGTTCGCAGTTTAAAAATGATCAGGGCGAGTCTGAACGAGAAACCACAGAGCAGCAAATATTTGTCTCTTATCAGGGTAACTACAAATTGGCTAAAGAAACCGAGACTTTCTTTGTTTATGGGGCATACAACGACGAACGCTTTAATGGTTACAACTATCAGCTAACGACAGCGGTGGGTTATGGCTGGCGTTTTTATGAGACGGGCAATAATACTATCGATCTGGAGATTGGGCCGGGTTTGTCTTTAAACGAACTTGATGATGGCACCAAGCGCCAGGGCGGTATATTTCGTGGTGCTTTTACCTATGAACAGGAGCTAACGGTTGCGACAAAGTTTAGACAAGAGTTGGTTACCGACTTGAGCTTTAGCGGCGAGAATTCTATAACCAAAGCTGAATCATCAATGATAGCGCAGATAAACGGACAGCTGGCGATGCGATTTTCATTTTTGCTGGAGTACAATACCAAACCACAAGAAGAACGTAGGAAAATCGATACTGAGACCGGAATTACACTGGTTTATTCGTTTTAAGCGAGGCTGAAGAGGCAGACGAGCTGCCTCTTATTGATACTCAAGTGATCACATTTGCTCTTGATAATCGCCATCAGACATTTTATCTGGTCGATCTTTGGCTTCTCTGACTTTAAGCGTACGTTGCTGAAACTCTGATTCGTTTAACGCAGTAATTGCCGTTTGCGCATCAGGGTCACTCATTTCAACAAAACCGAAACCTCTACGTTTACCCGTTTGACGGTCTTTTAATAACCGTACTGAGTGAACATAACCAAACTTTTCAAATAACTCCTTAATGATGGCTTCGTTTGCCCGGTAAGGCAGGTTACCAACATAAATCGTTTTTGTTGGGCTGTCATTATCTTGTTCATTTGCTGGTTTGGCTGTGTTTGTTTTAGCGGTGTCTGTTCTGGCGGTGTTAGTGTCAGAAGCAGCAGGTGTTGAAGACTTATTAGAAGACGTATTAGAAATGATAGCAATAAAGAATGAGCCAATTAGTAAACCGGCTGCGAAAATGACTTCGGGAGCCATGTTGAACGGACCTGCCACTGATATGATAATATAGCCGAGAACGGCCAGTACCAGTGAGTAGATCATCGATGATTGAAATGCGGACATTGTGTAAAACCCTTAAATTTTTATAATTGAAATGATCATAAATGATTGTGAATATAAAGCCTGTTAATATTAAGGGCAATTTCCTGAGAAGCCAAGCGAAAAGATCGTTTTTACTAGTCAAGTGATGGGATCTTTAATTGATAGCCTCTAATCACCTATAGTAAGTCGCCTCGGACAGGCTCCTAGATAAGTCATCTATAATAGTTGATCCCCTGCCACCATTCATTTTGTTCTATACCCAAGTAACCCTAATATGCTGAATCTCGTCTTTGGAGGTTATTGAGTATATGTAATAGCTGACCTTTATCTTAGTTTATGGCCAGCCAGATTATGGCAATCGCCCAAAAACACCCTCTGGGACGGTAATTAAACTTATTATGGTTGCTAAATAAGCCAATTGATCATTGGTGACATTTTAATGAAGTTTTCTAAGAAAAGCGCTTGCATTGAAAAATGATCTGCCTATAATGCGCATCCACTGACACGGCAAAACAGCTTAATCAGTCAGTTTTAAAGGGAGATAAAACAAAGGTTTAGCATTAAAAACTTTTAAAATAAACAAACGTTTTTAATGCTTGACTTTAAAACTGGGGAGCGTAATATACGCCTCCCGCTACCGACACTAACTAGTATCGAGTAGCCGTTCTTTAACAATTAGTGATCAATCATCTGTGTGGATACTCACCGTTATTAGACTTCGACAATGCTATTTATAGCAGACTTATCAAAGTCTTAATGACCAAGTGATGTGCCTACATAGTAATATATAGATACAAAACAGAATTCATTGAGCAGGTTTTTCCGCTATCTTCGCTTAGGCAAAGGGCGCGTTAAAACTTAAGATTCACAAAAACTTGCTAGCCAATTTTTTGCGGATCTCCTTTTTTCAAACTTGTTTGAAAAAGACAAACTTTAAATTGAAGAGTTTGATCATGGCTCAGATTGAACGCTGGCGGCAGGCTTAACACATGCAAGTCGGGCGGAAACGATGGTAGCTTGCTACC
>JBLHHD010000197.1:0-6069 GCA_047614605.1 Alteromonadaceae bacterium | reverse complement strand
CTGCTAGGCGAAGGGGTAGCAATTGAGCTACAGGGCAATAAACTGGTTGCCCCCTTTGATGGTATCGTCACCGAGTTACCCGTCACGGGTCATCGTATCCAGCTAAAAGCCAGCAATGGCATAAAACTGTTGATCAGCTTACCCCAATCCAGCGAGCCGTTAAGTACCCTGAGCATTAAACTCCGAGTCCAAGAGCAACAAACCATCAGTAAAGGTCAACCACTGCTCAACTTCAACTTGCAACAGCTACAACAGTTAAATACCCCATGTTACGCAGCGGTGATCATAACCAACGCCGAAAAGCTCGGCCAACTGTTCACCAGCGCCAAAAAAGTCACCGCTGGTGAAGATGTTTTATTGACTGTGCTGGGTAAAAAAACCAGCGAAAAAAGCCCCCCGAAAACGCCCTCATAATATTTAAACGCAAACCAGCTGATCCCAACCTGCAAATATGCTTTAATCGTCGCCTTTAGCATTTATCTATCAAGGAGTTTCATTATGCCTAAAACCACTATGTATGGCATCGCCAACTGTGACACCATTAAAAAAGCCAAAAAATGGCTGACCGGTAACGACGTTGAGTTTAACTTTCATGACTATCGTAAAGATGGCCTCGACCAGGCACTGCTCGAAACCCTCGAAGCACAACTGGGCTGGGAAAACCTGCTTAATAAACGTGGCACCACCTTTCGTAAATTATCAGAGGAGCAAAAAGCCGACCTTGACCGAGAAAAAGCCCTCGCCTTATTAATCGAACATCCGGCCATGATCAAGCGACCGGTATTAGTGTCTGATGAGGGTTTTCACCTGGGTTTTAAAGCAGAACAATATCAGGGTATTTTCAATCCATGAGTGATGCTTCAAACGATACAGACGTCATCACCCTAACCAAACAACTGGTTGAACGCCCCTCAATCACCCCTGAGGACGCCGGTTGTCAGCAACTAATGGCTGAGCACCTAACCGCGCTGGGTTTTAACATTGAATCGCTATTTTATGTTGATACCCTCAACATGTGGGCCAGACGGGGCACCGAACTGCCGTTATTTTGCTTTGCCGGACATACTGATGTCGTTCCTACAGGCCCACAACATAAGTGGGATATTCCACCATTTGAGCCAACCAGCATTGATGGTTACCTCTATGGCCGTGGCACTGCCGACATGAAAGGCAGTTTGGCCGCAATGGTGGTAGCAACCCAGCGGTTTGTCAAAAAACACCCCAATCACAAAGGCTCCATTGCCTTTTTGATCACCAGTGACGAAGAAGGTCCGTTTGTTAACGGCACCACCCGGGTGATTGATACTCTTGAAGCACGAAACGAAAAAATCACCTGGTGTTTGGTGGGTGAACCATCAAGCACCGATAAAATTGGTGATGTGGTCAAAGTAGGTCGCAGGGGATCATTAACCGGGGCATTAACCGTCAACGGCATTCAAGGCCACGTTGCCTACCCTCAGTTTGCCAGTAACCCCATCCATCTGGTGGCACCAGCATTACAGCAGTTAGTTAGCGCTCAATGGGATAACGGTAATGCGTTTTTTCCGGCCACCACATTACAAGTATCCAATATCAATGGCGGCACTGGTGCGCCCAATGTTATCCCGGGCGAGCTGAGCATCGACTTTAACTTTCGCTACTCCAGCGAAGTCAACGCTCAAATGCTCACTTCAAAGGTCGAAACAATACTCGATCAACATCACCTGCCTTACGAACTACACTGGACTTACAATGGTTTGCCTTTTTTAACCGAACCCGGCGAACTGGTTGATGCGGTAACTCAGGCAGTTGAAACGGTCACCGGCTACCAGCCTAAATTACTAACCACTGGCGGCACTTCTGATGGCCGTTTTATTGCACCGACTGGGGCAAAGGTCATTGAATTAGGCCCTTGTAATGCCACTATTCACAAACTCAATGAATGTGTCAGTGAAGCGGACTTAATTCAGCTGACCCAAATGTATGAATTGATCCTTGAGAAAATGCTGACTTAACCCTTTGCTGTTAAACCCCATAATGAAAAAGGCACCGCTGAAAATGAACATTGATGATAATGCCCTGTTCGGTCTTAATCAGGACCACCTTAATGCACTGGGTGACGGACATTTCGTCAATAGTCAGGCTCAGAAAAACCTCACTGGGTTGACGCAAGCGGCACAAGCGGCGGGTTTTAGCTTGAAGCTCGCCAGCAGTTTTCGTCCTTTTGAACGCCAGCTAGCGATTTTTAATGGCAAATTTAACGGCATTCGGCCAATTCTTGATTTAAACGCGGATGAAGTTGATATCAGTACAATGGATGACTGGCAAAAGTGTCAGGCGATACTGCTTTATTCGGCATTACCCGGCAGTAGTCGTCATCACTGGGGCACCGATTTTGACTTTTATGATGGCAAAACCCTGCCAAACGGTTATCAGTTGCAACTGATTGAGCAAGAATACACTGGCAACGGCCCTTTTACCCCTTTGGCCCAATGGCTAATCACTCATGCAGGTGTTCACGGCTTTTACTTTCCCTACCAGCAATTTAATGGCGGTGTTGCCAGCGAACCCTGGCATATCAGTTATTATCCGCTAGCCAGTCAGTATTTGGCCCAATTAACTGTTAAACGGTTATCAGTATTGATTGAGCACAGTCAAATTTGCGCTAAGGCGACTATTTTGGCTAATATGGATGAAATCTTTAGCCGTTACGTTAACAATATCAATGATTTAACTTAAACAACCTAGACAAGGAGCCAGATAATGAGTACCCCCTGGATCATCTTTATTATTGTGCTGGTGCTGGCCATTATTCTCAGCAATATATTACTGCTTAAAAAAAGCGCCCACTTTGATATGACCAAAAAAACGCAGGATAAGGATAAGGAGCGAGCTAAGCCGCAGGATAAAGATCAATAACCTTATTTTTCTAGATAATTCGTTACCATTGAGGTTCAGGCTGTTGTAGCGCCTCAACCGCATGTGGTTCTACACTGCTGGCATTGGTTTGACGGTTTTGATGCTTAATCGCATTACAACCATGTTTTAACTGAACCAGACGTTGTGCCAATGGCTTGTTGGTGGCGACCTCTGTGTTAGCTCGCCCTCCTGCAGGATCAACCGTTGAATGACTAACCATAAAAGGACTCGCAGCAATGAAACGGGACTTATTTGTCCTTGCCTAACGCAAAATTACAGTGACCAAGACTAGATTGATAGTGCGCAAAAGAGACCACAGCAATTTAGTTAAGTTCAATCTGCCACGATAAGCGGCAGATCTAAACCGGTAAATTAATTAACCGACTCGGTTAGTTTTTCAATCGCGCGATTGGCGATGTTTGCTGCACTTTTCATCAACGGACTTTGTAATAACGCCGCGTCATAAACCAAAATGGTTTTTGCATCAGCTTCACTGATCACCAAACATCCTTCACACCATTTTAAACGCTTCGCATTTTCAATCGCTATTTTGGTATTGTGCATTGTAGTCACCATTTTTGCCCATCCGATTTTGGTAGTGTATTTGATGTTAAACAGCTATCGACCAAAACCCGATTTATCTTAAATTATTGTGCGACATTTCATACAAACAGTCGCTTTTAGGAAAAATAGACCCGATCTGTTGATATTAAGCCTTTAGCCAGATTAATCAGGCTGCTAGAATAACCCCCATAAAATCTCAGCCAACTATACGGAAAAACCATCAATGCGTACTACCGGGTATTTATTAGCCACATTAAAAGAAACCCCTGCCGATGCAGAAGTGATCAGCCATCAGCTAATGTTGCGAGCAGGAATGATCCGCAAGCTGGCCTCAGGCTTATACACCTGGTTACCAACCGGTGTCCGGGTCCTTAAGAAAGTAGAAAATATTGTTCGGGAAGAAATGAACAAGTCAGGCGCGATTGAAGTATTGATGCCAATAGTACAACCAGCCGAGTTATGGCAAGAGTCTGGTCGCTGGGAACAATATGGTCCTGAGCTGGCTCGTCTGCAAGACCGCCATGGCCGTGATTTTTTGCTAGGACCGACTCACGAAGAAGTGATCACCGAAATGGTTCGCAAAGAAATCAACAGCTACAAACAGTTGCCAATGAATTTTTATCAAATTCAAACCAAATTTCGCGATGAGATACGCCCACGTTTCGGTGCCATGCGTTCACGCGAGTTTTTGATGAAAGATGCTTATTCTTTCCACTTGACCAGTGAATCGCTTAATAACACTTATCAGGTTATGCATCAAACCTACTGTAATATCTTTGATCGCCTGTCTTTAAAATACCGTCCGGTAGTGGCAGACAGCGGTTCAATCGGTGGTGCAGTATCCCATGAGTTCCATGTATTGGCCGACTGTGGTGAAGATGATATCGCTTTTAGTGATGTCAGTGATTACGCTGCTAATGTCGAAATGGCACCAGCCATAGCGCCAGCCGAGCCAAAAGCGTCACCATCCGCTGAACTTAAGTGCATCGCAACACATGATGCTCACACTATCGAGCAAGTCGCCGAATTCTTCGCTGTTGAACCGAGCAAAACCGTTAAAACCCTGATTGTCCATGGCGTAAAAGCGGACCCCAAGGATAAAGATCAGCCATTAGTCGCATTGGTAATACGCGGTGATCACGAACTTAACGATATTAAAGCCGAAAAAATCGATGAGATTGCCCAACCGCTGGTTTTCGCCACTGACGAGCAAATGAAGCAGACCATCGGCGCAGGCGCTGGCTCTTTGGGACCTAAAGACCTCACCATACCTGTCATTGTTGATCACAGTGCCGCTAATTTGGCCGACTTTATCTGTGGCGCCAACAAAGATGGTTATCATTACAGCGGTGCCAACTGGGACCGCGATATTAGCGATTATGCAGTTGCTGACATTCGTAATGTAGTCGCTGGTGATCCAAGCCCTTGTGGTACCGGCACGTTAGAAATCAAACGAGGTATCGAAGTCGGGCATATTTTCCAGCTGGGTCAAAAGTACTCTCAGGCAATGAATGCCAGCGTACTGGATGAAAATGGCAAAAACCAAATTCTCCAGATGGGGTGTTATGGTATCGGCATTTCTCGTATTGTTGCCTCAGCCATTGAGCAAAACCACGATAAATACGGCATTATCTGGGCAGATGCGATTGCCCCATTTAAAGTGGTGCTTATTCCGATGAACATGCACAAGTCTCACCGGGTTGCCGAAGTAGCCGAAAAGCTTTATAGCCAATTGCTCGAAGCGGGTGTTGAAGTATTGTTTGATGATCGCAAAGAGCGTCCAGGTGTGATGTTTAATGATATGGAATTAATTGGTATTCCTCACTCCATCGTCATTGGTGAGCGTAACCTTGATGAGCAACTGGTCGAATATAAACACCGCGCCAGTGGTGATAAAGAAAAAGTAGCCATTGATGAGGTTGCCTCATTTATCAATGACAGACTTCAAGCCGCTAAAAAAGCTTAACGTTGCTCAGCATTGCCCCATAAAGCTTAGTCAACAAAAACCAGCCCTTATCAATATAAGGGCTAGTTTTTTTATTAGGTTACACCTGTGTTCAACAATTTTTTCACCGCACCTGATAAACGGTTCGGATCAAACGGCTTGGTTAACCAGCCACTGGCCCCCCCCCCACCACTGTCCCATTGTCTTTTTTGTCCTGAGTATTATCGGTGGTCAACATCAAAATCGGCGTATATTTAAAACTTTCCATGCAACGAACTTTAACCACAAAGTTAATGCCATCCATTTTTGGCATATTGACATAGGAGATCACTAAGTCGTAATTTTCATTTTGGACTTTTAACAAACCGTCCCTCCCATCAATCGCAGTATAAACCGTGCGCCCCTGAGCAGATAAATAACGCTCACCAACTCTCTAGAGCGCCATATGGTTAAAAAATAGACTCACCAGAATGTCTAAAAATTGAGAATATTCTGGTTTAATAACAAACAATGAATTCGCAACAAAAGGTTTTGTGGTAGTGTCAACGATTTTTAGACATTGCCAAGAACGAGTCTAAAATGTCTGTAAACTGCGTTAAATCCTTTTGCTTTAGAATGACTAAAGCCAAAAGAATTTGCCTTGTTTACGAAAATTTTAGTTC
>JBLHHD010000196.1:0-6071 GCA_047614605.1 Alteromonadaceae bacterium | reverse complement strand
GGACAGCTTCACCTTGCGCTTGGAAGCAATGCCAGACAGAGGTTATCCATGATGATTTCGGCTAAAATGAACTCCGAAACTTGAGTTATAATACTCCGTTTTGTGAGCTGGCTCACAGTTTTGCCGTAAATGATCCACTATTATCATTAACAGCATCTGACGAAACGCTGTTAATGCTATGTATATCCCTTAAGTTTATTTAAGCAAGAGTACAGAAAATGACACTATTTTCTATTTGGTAGCCACCGTACTCTTGCTCTTTTTTATCCCTTCCAGCTGTCTTTGTGCTCAGATAACCCCAACCCCTTATTCTTATTGCTCTGACTGACGTTTAATAAAATGACCTTCATCACCACTAAACCAAGTTTTACCATTGGCGGTGAATATTGCGGTAGTCGCCTCAGGCTCAAATGTTCGCCTAAATAATCCATTGCCAGTATGGAGCAGTACATCCCACTGATCATTCGAGTCTTTAATATAAAGCTGGCCTTTGCTCCATTTGAGTGTCAACGCCGCCGACCTGTCAGTCCGCTTAAAACGTTGAGTTGCTACATCGTAGTCACCTGCCAATGCACTTAAATCAACATCACCTACCGTTTTACTAGCCGTTTGTGGTTCGAGTTTAGCACTAATGAAATTTTCGATGATCCGCTGCATGATGCTTTTGGCTTGATTATTAAAGGTATTGATGACAAAAAAGTAACCCACTCCGGCCTTTTTTTGAAAGCCAAACCGTGACAAATACCCATCGGCATCACCACCATGACCATAAAACAATTGCCCCTGACGGTACCATTGATACAACCCCAGCCCATACCCGTATTCTAGCCCCTGTTTGGCCGCTAAAGTGGTGGTTGGTTTTTGCTGACGCTGTAACAACGAACCTGACAAATGACCGACGCCACCTTTAAGGTAAAGTTGAATGAGTTTTGCCATATCTTGGGGCTGCAAGTTAATCGCCCCCAATGACGGATAAATCATGTGCCAGTAGGGAATGGCTTCAATTCCATCAGCCTGATAACCCGGCACCAAGTGATCGTTAACCGTTTTGGTCTGTAATAGTGTTGCGGTTGTCATGCCCAGCGGTTTAAAAACCGCTTTGCCTAACCAATCATTAATTGAGGTTTTAGTCGCTACTTCGAGCACCCTGCCCGCTAATCCGTAACTGGTATTGCTGTATGAATGAAATTGCCCGGCAGGCCATAAACTACGTCGCCCTTTGGCAAACCGTTTAAGCCCTTGGGCCAGCGTCACCGGGTCATTAGAAGCAAACTCAGCTCTGCCCATATCGGCAAAACCAGCACTGTGTTCAAGTAGCTGGGCAATGGTTATGGGATTGGTTTTTTGGTATGGATTATGAAACAGTTCAACACCGAGTGTGTTGGTAACCTTGTCAGTCAGCTTAAGTTTGCCTTGTCGCTCAGCAACCAAAGCGGCTAAAGCAACAAAGGTTTTGGTGATCGAGCCAATTCTAAAGTAACCCTGTGGTGAAACGGGTTTTTCACTGCCTGCCAAGGCAACACCCCTGACATCATTGAGCAAGATATTGTTATCATCGCTAATGACCACCGCATAAGCGGGGATATTATGCCGCGACTGGACAATATCGAGTTTTTTTAGCAGCCCGCTAAAATCTTGTGGCGGTGCGGCCTGGGCAAGTCCACAGCCAAATACAAACAGTAGCAGCCACAGACAACCAGGTTTATTTAGCGATAAATAACATCGACTCTTCGGTTTCATTATAAGGCACCATTTTTTCAAACTTGAGACCCAGTTTTTCCAGCACTTTAATCGATGCGATATTTTTTTCACTGGTGATCGCCACAATCTGCTCGATACCTAATGTCGACTTACCATAAGCGATCACCGCTTTTGCCGATTCGGTGGCATAACCTTTGCCACTGTGCTCAGGCAAAAAGGCATAGCCCACATCCGGGTGATCCAGGTATTCACGCTTAACCAAACCACAGGTGCCAATGAATTCACCCGTACTTTTTAATTTGGCCAGATACATACCAAAACCATGGGTTTGATAGCTGTCTATCCACTTTTCGTTAATATGCGCTTGGGCTTGCGCTAACGTTTTAATCCCTTTATCGCCTATATTTTCGATAAACGATTCATCATTAAGCAGTTTTAGCAAAAAAGCCGCATCACTCAAATCGGCTTCAGTTAGAATCAGTCGTTCTGTTTCGAGTACCTTCATTTTATTCCTTCATTTATTGTTAATATTTTCACTATGCAAGGATTGATACAAAATGAAATTGTGCTGTGGCATCAGGATAATGTCAACTGTACAGTGGTAATTTCACCACCGCTGATTTTGACGGGCAGGCTATCCCGTAAAAGAACACTATTCCCATTCCCTTTTATCATTCCTTTCACTTCGATCTCAATTAAACCAGACGCCTGTTTACCAACCGTTATCCGCTTGCCCGTACAGCTGTGTTGTTTAATGCCGTTAATGTAAAGTGTCCAGTCTCCCTCACATTCATCGCCATTACTCACTTCAACACTCAAAGCCCCACTTTCAGTCAGTTTTTTCTTATTTCTTAATGCCTTGGCGTTAGCTTCGGTTTCATTAAGAACGGCCTGAAAATCACTGACCCACTTTGCTGTTTCCTGATGCACCGTTTCTCTTCGTTCAGCCATAAACGTTTCTCCCACAGTCATCAGCCTAAGCATTGCGTGTACATCAAGTGTGGATTGAACTTTTAGTCTTTCCCTTTGCCATTCAACCTTGAATACTTCAAGATCATCATCAATTTTTTGTGCAGCCTGAATAAACCGCACCCAGCCACTGGTAAAACCACCAAATTTATCTATCGCAATGGCTAACCCAGCAAGTGCAACAGCCATTGCCGACCAGCCAGGATCAAGGTTCGGTATACCAAACATATCCTCATTTATACTGCCATAGATTGGAATAACCCCAGCCGCAGTAGTGGATAAAATAGCCAAATAGCGCAGACCCCTGCCTAATCGGCCCTTCCAAAGCCTTTTTTTGTAATACCATTTAACCGCGTTTTCGGCTTGTGTAATGACGTAATCATAAAAGTCAGTAATGAATACTTCATAGTCAGTACCATCTTTATTTTCAGGTAGTGCAGGAAAACCTTTACAGATTAAATCATCATCGGTTTTAAGCCAGTTGAGGGGGTTAAACATGGATTAGAGAACCACTTTATAATTATCATTTTAGTTACAAGAGTAGACTTTCATCACCATATTGTCTACACCTTGAGAACGGTAATCATGAAAAAGTCGATTAAAATATAACAATAATCAATGCGGGCAGCCAAACTGCCCGCTGGTAATGTAGTTGATAGTGTAATTGATAGTGTAGCTAATCTAATCTCCCCAGCCTTGGATCGTTTGGACAAACTCAGCCAAAAACATATTGGTCTGATGAGCGTCCAATGCGCGGTGATCAATACTTAATGACACATAACACATCGGTTTAATGACCATAGTATCAACACCCGCAACCTCTTCAACGACCACACGCTTATCCAGTTTACCAATGCCCAAAATAGCCACCTCGGGTTGATTGATGATAATGGGCGCAGCAAACAAGCTACCACTAACCCCATGATTAGAAATGGTAAAAGTACCATCTTTCATGTCAGCGGGTTTAATTTTGCCAGTGCGGGCTTTTTCGGTTTGGCGATTAAGGGCTTTGGCAATTTCGAACAGGCTCATTTGCTGTACTTGTTGTACCACCGGCACAATCAAACCAGCGTCGCCTAAAGCGGTGCCTACACCAATATTAATGTCTTCGAACATTTCAAGTGCATCTTCGTGGAATCTGGCGTTAACTTGCGGCACTTTTTGCGCCGCTTTAACAATCGCAGCCAAAAAGTAAGCGGTAAAGGTTAACTTAACATCCCGCTCAGCATATTCCTTTTTGTGCCAGCGACGATGGGCAATGACATTGCTCATATTCATTTCAAACACTGACGTCACATGAGGCGAGGTATGCAATAAGCTCTCAACCATATGATTGGCAATGGCTTTACGCATTTTGGTATGAGGTACCATTTTTCCCTGTAACGGCCTTGCCTGACGTTCGATGGCTGACAATGGTCCCACTGCTACCGGTTTATTGGTGACTCTTGGTTGAGGATTAAGCAAATAATCACGCACATCGTCACGAGTCACCCGGCCTCTTTTACCGGTGCCATTGATCCACTCAATATCCAGCTCATGCTGGGCCAGTAAACGTCGTACCGCAGGGCCTATTAATTGTCGGGCCGATTCATCTTTTTGTACATTCACCAGGTATTCACCGGGCTCTTCTGCTACCCCTGAAGTACTCGGCTGGGCTGCTGGTATTGCTGTTTTTTCGGTAGGTTTATTGATACTACCACCAGCAGCAATACGACCAAGCACAGTATCAACTTCAATATCTTCGCCTTCTTTGGCGCTGGCTTCGTGCAATATTCCATCTGCGGGGGCACAAATCTCCATAGAGACTTTATCGGTTTCCAGTTCAATGACCGGATCACCTTCTTTTACCTGGCTACCCGTTGCAACCAACCATTTTGACAAGGTGGCTGAGGTTCCTTCGAGCTGGTCGGCGGGCAATATAATATCGATTAGTAAACTCATGTTATTGCTCCGTCGTTATATTTCAATCAAGTCGATCATGGCGGTTTTTATTCGCTCTACCGTGGGTACTGCCGCATTAAGCAAATGAATATTATGCGGGTTAGGTGTATCGGGCATCGTCAAACGCTCAATGGGTGCATCTAGGTAAAAAAAGGCTTCTTTGGCCAACTCAGCCGCAATTTCGGCACCAAATCCAGCGGTTTTATTATCTTCATGAACAATCAGGCAGCGACCTGTTTTTCTCACCGAAGCCAGCACCGCTTCTTTATCCCAAGGCACAATAGTCCGTAAATCAATCACTTCAATGTCTTCGTTTAAGGCTATCGCAGCGGCCTCACAACGTTCAACCATTGCTCCCCAGGTCACTACGGTAATTTTATCTCCTTCAAGCAAGGTGTTGGCCTGACCAAAAGGAATAACAAAATCATCACCGGGATACGGTCGACGTGCCCAACGGCTATCCAACAATGAACGGTGCTCAAAAAAGATGGTGGGGTTATTGTCACGTAAAGCAAAACGCAGTAATCCTGCTGCATCTTCGGCATTTGACGGCATGACCACTTGCCAACCGGTTTTGTGTGCCCACTCCACCTCATCAGACATTGAATGCCACGGATCACCCCGTCCAGCAAAACCACCTGGAATACGAATGACCATAGGTGCTGCAAACTGATTGTTGGTGCGCCAGCGCATGATACCAGTATCAACGATTTGCTCTGCGGCAGGCTCGGCGTATTTTCTGAATTGTATTTCGGGGACTGGCATTAATCCAGCTAATGCCATACCCACTGCGCGACCGATAATACCCTCTTCTGAGAGGCTGGTATCAAATACTCGTCGGTCACCAAATTTTTCATTTAATCCCAGAGTCGCACCATGTACGCCACCTTTGGGTCCAACGTCTTCACCAAATACCAGCACTTTAGGATTGGTCGCCAATTCGTGATCCAGCACTTTGCGAATAGCGGTTTGCATATTCAAGCGGGCACCTTCTGGTTTTGCCACCTGACTGACAGGCGTAAACTGATGGTTGTCGGCAAACAAACCACCGCGCAACTGGCGTACAGGGTCGCCGTTTTGATCTTTTTCAGCAAAAACAAAACGTTTAAGGTTAGCCGTATCCGGCTCTGGACGTAGCTTGGCACGTTCTACCGCATCGCGAATTTCGGCATATGCGTCAGTTTCGATTTGCAGCCACTGCTGCTCATTGACTACGCCGGTTTTGATTAAATGCGCTTTGAGTTTGGGTAACGGATCACGGCCTTGCTCTTCTTCTATCATTTGCGCCGGTTTGTATGTTTGCGTATCCTGAAAAGTGTGACCACACAGGCGCGGCACTTTTAATCTTAACAAACAAGTGCCCTGCCCTGAGCGCACGTAATCTACCGCTTCTTTAACCAATTTAGGGGTTTCAACCGGGTCTGTACCATCACCATCAATGATCTTAAGGTTTTTATAGG
>JBLHHD010000195.1:0-6073 GCA_047614605.1 Alteromonadaceae bacterium | reverse complement strand
TAGCGCTTTGGTCTCTTTTTCTTCAACCGTCTCAACATCATCGCCGTGGCTGTTTTGTAATGGCTTTAGTTCCAGGCTTTTTTCTAAACTATTTTCTACACCAGTCGTTTTTTGCTCAATTAACGGTTTTTTTTTGGGTTGTTGTAAGTGGCTGGTATCAGGTGCCGTTAATGGCTGGCTTTCACCGTTATCTGCCCCAGCCTTATCAGCCACAGGGAGCTGCTCATTAACCGCGATGGGATTAAACGCCAGTAAACGCAACAAGGCCATTTCAAACCCCATACGTGAGTCGGGGGCTAGTGCCAAGTCTTTTTTACCGTTAAGTAACAACTGATAATACAACTGTACGTCTTGTTTACTCAGTTTGGTGGCCAGGCGGTCAATAAACGCCCGTTGGTTCTCTTCAAGCGAAGCGGCTTGTGGCACCAATTGCGTCATTGCCGCCAGATGAAAAATCCCTAACAAGTCATCAATCAGATTGTAGTAATCAGGCATGAACTGGGCAATTTCAGCCACGGTGTCCATCGCCTTTACCGCATCGTTATTGACGATATGGGCCAGTAATTTAAGCGCCCATTGCTTATCAAGAGTACCGAGCATGTCTTGCACGATGGCCCCAGTTAATGCGCCATTAGACTGAGCAATCGCCTGATCCGTTAAACTTAACGCATCACGTAAACTACCATCAGCCGCTTTTGCCAATAACTTGAGTGACTGTTGATCAAAGCCCAACTGCTCTGCACTGAGAATATGCTCAAGGTGAGTGACAATTTCGCTGCGAGACAAAGCTTTAAGATTAAACTGCAAACACCGTGACAGTATGGTCACTGGTAATTTTTGTGGTTCGGTGGTCGCCAATAAAAACTTGACGTGAGCCGGTGGTTCTTCAAGGGTTTTCAACAAAGCGTTAAAGCTGTGCCGTGACAGCATATGCACTTCGTCAATCAAGTAAACTTTAAAACGGCCACGGGTAGGCGCATATAAAACATTATCAAGAATTTCGCGGGTATCTTCGACTTTGGTTCTCGAAGCGGCATCAATTTCAATCAGATCAACAAAATGACCTTGTTCAATACTCTGACAAATATCACATTGCCCACAAGGGTTGGCCGTAATTCCCAACTCACAGTTTAAACTTTTGGCAAATATCCGCGCAATCGTCGTCTTACCCACGCCCCTTGTACCGGTAAATAAATAAGCATGATGCAAACGCCCTAAACCCAAGGCATTTATCAAAGTGCTTTTAACATGTGTTTGACCGACCAGCTCGGGAAAACTTTTAGGTCGCCATTTTCTGGCTAAAACCTGATAGCTCACTGGTTATTCGCCTTCAAAGGAAACCAAGGTGCTAACATCAACATCAAGTTTAGCTAAACGGGCTTCGCCACCTAACTCTGGCAATGAAACCACAAATGCGGCCCCGTAAACCTTACCACCCAGTTGGCGTACAAGATGCGCAGTGGCATCCATAGTGCCACCAGTTGCCAATAAATCATCCACTAACAACACACTGTCGTTTTCTTTGATGGCATCAAAGTGAATTTGTAAAGTATCTTTACCGTATTCCAAATCGTAATCTTGCGATAACACTTCACGAGGTAATTTGCCCGGTTTACGTACCGGCACAAAAGAAATGCCTAGAGCATAAGCCAAAGGTGCACCAAAAATGAAACCACGGGCTTCGGTGCCTACGATAGTGGTAATACCTTTATCGCTATATTGGGCTTTAAGTAAATCAATGACTTGAGCAAACGCTTCGCCATCTTGCATCAAGCTGGTGACATCTCTAAACATGATGCCCGCTTTAGGGTAGTCAGGGACTGTCTTGATATTGTTCTTAATATTATTCGTTATTGCGTTAAGTCTATTCTGGTCCATTAGTGATCCACTTTGATATCGTTACACTGGCCGAAAACGGCAACGCCATTAAATTCAGTCAATAAAAAAGCCCATTATTACAAAATAATGGGCTAATGAAAATCATTTACTTGCGTTGGCTTTTAAGCCGCCGCCAATTCGCTCGATGCCTCTAAAGCCGCTTTTAATAACGCCCGCTCTACCGGCTTGTTCAAGACTTCTACGTTATCAAGGTCTGCCACTTTAGCCAAAAAATCAAAACTGTCATCAGTAGTCACCAACACCATTGGCAATTCACTGTACAGTGGAATTTTTTTAAGCCCCTTGATCAGGGTAATGCCATCCATTATCGGCATACGATAATCAATAACAAACAGATCAAACGCCATTGTTTTTGCTTTAGTCAAACCATCCAAACCATCACGCGCCTCAACGACCTGATAATCAAACGACTCCAGGAAAGATTTTAACAACGACCTGACTTTGTCGTTATCATCAGCCAATAATACGTGCTTTTTCATTTTGTTCTTCCATCTGGATCAAAAACAATCAAAATTAAGCGGCGCATTGTAATGGTCTTTTAACCAATGGTCGAGATAATTGTAAGTTTAATTTTAGGATTTTGGCTATGATTTAAGCTATGGGGTTGAAAGTAAAGAGGTTTTAATCTTGTAACAATAGGTATAAAAAAGCCGTGTTGCGGGCTATCATGATTGATAACAGCCCACAAATACGGTAAACGAACACACTATCAGGCTTCTTTAGCCTCAGTGGTCTTGGCTTTGGCCTTACGGGCACGAGCCGGCTTTTCTGCATCATCAACGGCTGTTGCATCCGCTTTTACTTCATCACTGCTTGGCGTTTGCAGCGCATCCAATCGCTGTTGAGCCAATGTGGTAACCACTGTCGTTAACGCATCAACTTTGGCGGTCAGTTCGTCAATTTGCTGCTCGGAAACGCTTTGATTAAGGCCCAGCTTCTCGCGCACTTCATCAACTTTACGTTCGAAGACATTTTTCTCTTTGATTTTGTCATCAATGGTCGCTTGAATCTCGCTACCTCTGGTCACCAGATCATTAAATAGCTGGTTAGACTCTTCGTATGCTTTATCCAGTTTACCAGTAACGGTTTCTGTACTACGGCCATAAGCACCAAGCCCGGCCAACCATACATTACGAGCAAACTTGTTAACTTTATCAACTGTCGCCATCTTCATTCCCCTTTGCAGAACATATCTTGCTCTTGTGTTTGTGTTTATTGCTTATTTAGCCAACTTGGCCACAATATCAGTCAAGTCATCAATTTTTTGTGACAACGCTTCAATTTTATTGGTGTCTTCGGTTTTGTCCAAACCCAGCTTCTTACGAACATCAGCAACACGTTGATCTACCGCTGTTTTTTCTTTGATTTTGTCTTTAGCTTGACCTTCCAGCTCTTCGCCTTTGGCAACCAGTTCATTGAATACACGGTTAGAATCGGCATTTACTTTTTCAACCTGACCCTGCACACTATCAATGCTTTTGCCGTAAGCGCCTAAACCGGCCAACCAGATTTTACGTGCTGCATCTTCAGCCACATCGAATTTTTCTTTAATCATATCTAATTTAGACATCGTATTTCTCCACAAGAATTAAAAGTAGTTAAGTAGTTAATAAGTAGTTTTCGAAGCTAAGTGTACAAAGGTGGATTAGAAAGGTCTGCCTAGAATAAAAAATTGTTTATGCTCATTTACGCCGTTCTTTATGTCTTACTTAACTACGAACTTTAGGCACCGGTCAAACAGGGTAACACTTTGATGCGCATGGTAGGAGCGTCGTCTCGGCGCGGAGGTCGTTCCTACCATAAACAAAACGGTTACCCTAAATTGCGTGATATGATCAATTGCGTGATATGGTCAGAGCCGAACTTTATAATCAAAGCGTGCAGTGGGCATTTTTGGTTTTTTATTTATCACTTTTCTTGGTATATAAGGGATTTTAGAGCAACCATTCTAATCGCATGTGATACATTAGCTGGCATATTATAAAAATAAATCGTTTATTTTTATTCAATTAGCGTAAAAGTCCACTAGTATTGAAGCTATTACTGGATTCGTACATAAAAATCAAAAGAAAGAGGTGTTTCATGGGGTACTTCGTCACTGGCGGCACAGGATTTATCGGCAAGTTTTTAATCAAAAGATTGCTGCAACGGGATGGGGACATCCATGTTTTGGTCAGAGAGCAATCTTTGGACAAACTCGCCCAGCTACAAGCTGTGTATGGCACCGAGGAAGGTGAAAAAGGCGCTCGTATTAAAGCGGTGGTCGGCGACCTCACTTTACCTAACCTTGGGCTTAACGATGAGCAGATTGCCGGATTAAAGGGCAAAATTAAACATTTTTACCATCTGGCTGCACTTTACGATTTATCAGCACCTGCAGAGCAACAGCAAGTAGCCAATATCGATGGCACCCGCCACGCCGTTGATTGTGCAACAGCACTTGATGCCGGTTGTTTCGAAATGGTCAGTTCAATTGCCGCCGCCGGTTTATATCCGGGTGTTTTCAGAGAAGATATGTTTGAAGAAGCCCAGGGCCTAAAAAACCCCTACTTCAGCACTAAACATCACGCTGAAGGTCTGGTCAGAGCAGAATGTAAAATACCTTATCGCATCTATCGTCCCGGCATGGTTGTCGGACACTCTAAAACCGGTGAAATTGACAAGATTGACGGACCCTATTACTTCTTCAAAATGATCCAAAAATTCCGTAACAAGTTGCCACCCTGGATGCCTACCATTGGCCTTGAAGGCGGCTTCATGAATATAGTGCCGGTTGATTACGTGGTTAATGCCATGGATCATATCAGTCATAAAGAAGGATTAAATGGTCAATGCTTCCATTTGACCGACCCTAAGCCAAACCGTATCGGTGAAGTGCTGAATATTTTTGCCGACGCCGGTCACGCGCCTAAAATGGCACTGCGAGTCAACACCAAGATGTTTGGTTTTATTCCAGCTTATGTTCGTAATATGGTGTTATCGTTACCACCGGTTTTACGGATTAAAAAAGCCGTGCTTAATGATTTGAAAATCCCTCCTGAGGTACTCGAATTTATTAACTACCCCACTGAATTTGATAACCGGGATACCGTTAGAGCACTGGCTGATTCGAATATCAAGTTACCACGTTTAACTGAATACGCAGCCCCATTATGGGATTTTTGGGAGCGTAACCTCGATCCAGACTTATTTATTGATAAAACCTTAAGCGGTTCAGTGAAAAATAAATTTGTGTTGATCACCGGTGCCACCTCAGGTATTGGTCTGGCGACAGCGATGCGACTGGCAAAAACCAAAGCCAAACTCATTTTGGTTGCCCGTAAAGAAGAAGGGTTGATTGAAACCAAACAATTGGTTGAAGATATGGGCGGTACGGCTTTCACTTATACCTGTGATCTGTCTGAAAACGAATCTTGTGACCTGCTAATAAAAACCGTTTTGGCTAACCACGGCCCTATCGACATTCTGCTTAATAATGCCGGACGCTCAATTCGCCGCTCGGTTGAGCATTCAGTTGACCGTTTCCACGATTACGAACGTTGTATGCAGCTTAACTATTTCGGTTGTTTAAAATTGATCATGGGCTTTTTACCAGGTATGACCGCAAAGCATAAGGGCCAGATTATCAATATCTCATCCATTGGGGTTCTGACCAATGCACCAAGGTTTTCAGCTTATGTTGCCTCTAAATCAGCATTAGAAGCTTTTACTCGTTGTGCAGCTGCCGAATATTCGGATACTGGCGTGTCATTTACCACCATTAATATGCCACTGGTAAAAACACCAATGATAGCGCCTACCAAAATATACGACTACTTCCCAACGCTTAATCCGGATCAAGCGGTTGACTTAATTGCCAAAGCCATTATTCATCGGCCTAAGCGTGTCGCCACCCGACTGGGAACGTTTATTAACGTATTGTATGCGGTCGCACCGAAAGTAACAGAAATAATGTTTAACTTCACTTTCAGGATGTTTAACGATTCTTCGGCGGCAAAAGTCGGTGATAAATCGCAAAAGCCTCAGGAAATGACCAGCGAACAAATCGCAATTTCCCAGGTTATGCGGGGAATACACCTCTAAAAGAGGCTATAATAGCTCGGGGGCAGATAATAGCTCCCGGGCTTTTTTTATTATAGGCAATACGCCTTCATCAGCATTTTTACCACGATAA
>JBLHHD010000194.1:0-6099 GCA_047614605.1 Alteromonadaceae bacterium | reverse complement strand
GTGATAAACCCAGACTTTTTATTACCGGTGTAGGTCAGGGCACGAATAACGGCTTGAGTATCGGGGGGGCGTTTACCAAACAACCCAGTCTCAACTTTATAATATAAACCATCAGCAATTCGGTTGATCTCACCAAATTTGGCCTTTAATTTTTCACTGCTGGCATAGTAACTGAGGGCTTTTAAGGTGGCTTTTCTGTCAGTTTCGTAGCTGGGTAAATCGGCTGCGAGGAACACCGCTCCCGAGGCCATTTTGGCGATTTCGTTTCTGATTCTTGCGGCAACTGACATTTGGCTAAACCTTAACTTCGCTACGCCTCATTGACGTATAAACGAATTATAAGGCGTCTTCGTAAATGATCAATAGCTGACCCCTATTTATTTGGTAGAACTTTTGCAATTTTAACTTAAAAACAAGTCTATATTGAATTAAAACACCAGCCTGACGCGTGCCCAAATATTACTATTGTCTTGATGTTGACCAAAAAAGCTAAAATTATCTTTGCCATTAAACAGGTTGGCACCAGCTGAAAAAAGCCAGCTGTCGTTTTTGCGGTAGCTGATGGAGGGGCGGATATAACTGTCCTGATCGGTGGGCGAATAAAAGCTGAACAATGAGTAGGTTAGCTTTTGTTGCATTGCGGTATAACGCAGGCGCAAGGTTAGCAACTGGCGGTATTCGTCTACTACGATGGCAGGGTTGGGGCTGGTGGCTTCAAAGGCGTTATAATCGCTGGTTTTTTCAAGGTAATATTGAGCGCTGGCAGTGAGGTTTTTAACCAATTCTTGCTCGTAACCCAATAAAAATCGTACTTGTCCGTTGGCGATAAAAGGGTTATTACCTTTGCTGTCGCTGGTGCTGTTATAAACCGAAAACTCGCTGTTAAATACACCTGATGCTAATGGCATTCGAATACTGCCGCCAAAAGCATTGATGGGTGGAAAGTAAGCAACGCCTTGTTCATCAACCGCTTGAGGCGTGTTAAATACCCCATGATAACCATAAAGGGCGTATTCGATGCCCTCTTGATTGGTTGCCAAACGGATTGACCACTGGTCTTTGTTGGTGGTATTTACTCTGAAGTGTTCAGCTGGGGCGACGAGTTGTTGTGCTTGTGGCGAGTAAAACGAAAAGCGCTCGCCGTTGAGGTAGTTGTCTGGGGCAAATTCTGGTGTCCACGCCAAATCAATGGTGACCGCTTTGATATAACCGGTGACGCGGGCGCTGTCTGAGGGGGCTTTTAAATATTCATCATCGCGTCCGGCAAAAAATGATTGCCAGTCTTTGGCAAATAAGTCGTTTAAAAACAGATAGTCGCCCGTGCCCCAGGTGAGGATTTGGCGGCCCAGTTTAATGTCCAAATTAGCCAGCGGGCTGGCGGCAATATTCAGCTCGCGGGTGTGCCAAATGGTGTCGTTGAGTATATCGTCATAGAGCAGATCACCGCTGGCGGTTAGTTCAAACTTGTCGTGGCTGTGATCGACTTTGATTCGGCTGCGTAATTCATTTAATGATTTGTGGTTGGCGGCGATATTGGTTTGTAAAAAATCACCAAAAGCGCCTTCGATAAAACCGCTAAATTGCCAGGGTGATGGGGCTTGAGCGGTTTGTTGCTCGTCATCCCAGTCATCGCCCCAATCACCATCCTCAGCGGCTATGACTGGTAGACTTAACAGCATTGCCAATAATAAACTACCCGGTAATAATCGCTGTCGTAATGGCATTATTTCAGCCAGGTTTTGGGCGGGGTGCGTAAGCTGCGCTCGGAGAAAATATCCTGCGGCAAGTCGTTATTGTATTTAACCTTGCGAAACTGCATTTCGGTATAACTGTTATCATCAAAGCGGGTGATTTTTGAATGCATCACGGTGGTGATCCCGTTGATATCTTTGGTTTTGAGCACCTGCATTTGGCGAATTGGTTTATCTTGCTGATCAAAATAAAGCACTTCCATAGGTAAAAAGCTGGTTTTGCGGATTGTTGCCTGATAATAAGCAAATTCGACACTGTTAGCGTCTTTAGGTTGACCTTTGATATGGTAAAACTCGTCGTCGGTACTGGTCAGGGTAAAGGTGTCTTCTTTGGGATTACGACCTGATACATCTTCATAAAAAAAGTGGCTGCCAACAAATGAGGTGCGTTTGTCACCCGCCGAAATACGTTTAACTAAATCGAGTGCTGGCAGATATAACCAGCGGTCATCGTCGGTTTTGGGCTTTTTGGCGACCCTGAAAACAGTACCTTTAACATCGCTGGGGCGAGAGAAGAACACCAACATATCCTGATCAAGCTGATTGTCGTTATCTTTACGCAAGATAGTGAATTGGCGGACTTGCTGATTGCCCTGACTATCAACAATTTTCATTCGTGCCTGGGCTCTGCCATCATCACCAGCATAATAAGAGGCTAGGTTTGCCTGATTGATAATGGTGTTGGCATCCGTTAAATCAGCCGCATTGACGGTAAATAACGACCAACTTAGCAACACTAATGTGAGTATTTTTTTCATGTTTAGCTTTCCTTTGACGTTGATAATAAGGTTAGCAGAGCTGGCAGTAATACCAAAGTGACCAAGGCCGATACTGCCATAATACTGGCGAGAAAAAAACCTACGGTAATGTAGGGTATTAGCGGCGATAACAGTAACGGCGTAAAACCGATGGCTATCACGATAGCGTTGCGGCTGATGGCCCGGCTAGGCTCTTCAAACATGGCTTTAAGGGCGATTGTCAAACGGCCAGTTTCTTTTTCAAGCTCGCGCACCCTTTGCAAAAAGTGAATGGCAAAGTCGATAGATAACCCTAGTGTTAACGCCGACAGCACCGCAATAGGCATATCATAAGCTTTGCCTATCCAGCCAATCAGGCCGTAGATAAAGGTGATGGTAAAAGTGAGTGGCAGCATCGCCAAAATTCCGTATTTGAGCGAGCGAAATAACAACACCATCATTAAAAACACAATCACAAAAGACGACATCAAGCTGTTTAACATGCCGTTGACCATCGCGTCTTGCCAGACAATATTAAGGTAAGACTTACCAGCCCATTGGTAGCTGACTTTAATCGGCGGTGGATTTTGTTTGATATAAGTTTCAACCCACGCAACCACGTTACTGGTGTGCTGATTGTCGCCGCTGGTCATTTGCAGCCAAACCAGCGAGCGTTGATAGTCTTTTGCGACAAAATGCCACAAGTCTTGCGGGCGGTGTGATGACTGATATTGCAATAAGGTTTGTGCCACGCCATTGGCGGTGGCGGGAATGGCAAAGTCCTTGTGCTCTCCTGAGTGTAATTCGCGGTTAACAGTGCTGACAATATCGGTTAAGCCGTTGGTTTTGCCCACCAAACCGGTAGCAACCAATTGCTGTTGCAGGTGTGCCATCCAGTTGAGCAGGGCAGGTTGTAAAAAGGTTTGGTTTTGCGCCTGAGCCGCTTCGGCCATATCGTACAGCCGAGTAAACCAGGCTTGTTGCTCGTCGGTGGCAGAAAAACTTAACTCGTCCAGCAAGGTGACCAAAGCCGGGCTAATGAGCTTATTTTGATTGCTGCCCAGGTATTGATTAAGCTCATTATTATTTAACCCATGGGCTTTAGCTTCATTTACCAGCGTTAAAAAGGCCTGATCAGCCAAGGTATTTTGTCCGGCATCATTGTCAAACACCAGCCAGGCATCATAGGTACCGGCGAAATGATTGTTAAGTACTTTGTCTGCAACGCGAATTTGGTGATCGGCTTTAAACCAGTTAACCGGATTATCGTTGATTTCGATGCGGGTAATACCTTCAATGCTCAGGGCAAAAATGGCGATAAAGCTGATTAAAATCAAGCGTCCCCGGGTGGTAGCAAAACCACCGAGGCGGTTGAGGACGTCAGCAAGGCGACTTTTTTGCTCCATTTTTTGTAAAGCGTTCTGGAGTTTTTCAAGATTGGCTGGACTCATCCGGCTAATGCTGGCAGGGATAAAGGTAATGGTTAATAAAAACGCCAGTAAGATGCCGGTGCCGATGAAAAAACCAAACACTTTAACCGGTGGAATAGGGGTTAATAATAACGAATAGAAACCTACCGCAGAGGTAATTGAGGTATATAACATCGGCGTAAACAGGTGTCCCATCACTTGTTTTATCACGGTTTTAGGATCGTTGCCGGGTTTAAAGCGGTCGGCGAATTCAGACAAAATATGCACCGAATCGATCACCGCAATGGGCATTAAAAATATCGCTATCATCGATGACATAATATGCACCGTAAATCCGGCACCAATGAGCGATCCCATGATGATAATGACGGTAGCCATCGCGACAATCATCGGCGCATAAATCAACGCCAAATTGCCAAAAAAGTACCATAGCAGTAAAAAGATAGCTAAACCCGCCAATGGCGCAGCAACGCCCATTTGGACAAACATTTCGTAGCCAAACTGATCTTCAGCGACCGGTAAACCGGTGATATGAAAAGCCAAAGGGGTATTAATAGGAGCCGTCAGGGCGCGAATTTTCTCAGCAATGATATAACTTAGGTCTTTGGCTTTAATGGGCACGTAAATGGCAATGGCCCTTTCGTCGCCAGATACTAAGGTATTGTTGAGCATCGGCAAGCGTTTAATGGCTGTTTTGATTGCCATGGCCCCTTGTGTGGTGGTCGGGGCTTGTTTCATCAGGTATTCGAAGCGGATGGCCCCTTGACCGGCTTGGCGGATATTATCAACCACACTGAGTGATAACAGGTCTTGGGTGATCACGCCGTCAATTTGCAATATTTGTTCAGATAACTGTTGCAACACTTTTAGTGACTCAGGGGTGAAGATACTTTGTTCACTGACGGCGCCGAGTACAATCATGTCACGCATTAAAAAATCTTGTTTAACCTGATTATGAAATACCCGTTGAGGGTTATCAACGCTGAGCATATTCTCTGGATCAGTGTCGATGTTTAACCCGGGGATCATGGCAAGGCTTAGCACTACCATAAACAGTACAATGGCATAAACGACTTTGGGTTTTGTCAGTGCAAACGAAATTAAAGCAGAATAATTCAAACTAAGACCTTACGGGTAAAAGTAACGGGCTTTTATATTATCAGCTTCTAATGTAGGATCAACTAATGTTTTAAACCAGCAGTCAGGTACAGTATGAATGACAATGTCGATATGGAAAAAATGCGGGTTCAAGCAGGCAAAGCGGTCAGTTTGTTAAAGGCGATGAGTAATGAAAACCGTTTATTGATCTTGTGTCATTTGGGCGAACGGGAGATGTCGGTAAGCGAACTTAACGTTTGTATTGATTTAAGTCAGTCAAGTTTATCACAGCATTTAGCCCGATTAAGAAAAGACGGCTTGGTCAGCACCCGCAGAGAATCGCAAACCATTTATTACAGCATTAACAACGACATTGCCATGAAGTTGATTGGTTTATTACATGGCGAGTATTGTGGCTAACGTCATCATTAGCTAATTAGCTAATTAGCTGACTCAGCGGCGAAGGACGATGAATACCAAACCCCTGAGCGTAATCAACCCCAATGGCCTCTAACTCGCCTAGAATGGCCTGGGTTTCAACGAATTTGGCTACTGTCTGCTTGCCAATGGCTTTAGCAACTTCGTTGATGGAGTTAACCATAGCCCGGTCGATAGGGTCTATCATCAAATCTTTAACAAAACTGCCGTCTATTTTGACCAAATCAACGGGCAAGTTTTTCAGGTAACCATACGATGAAAAGCCGGTGCCAAAATCATCCAGTGAGAATTGACAGCCAAGTTCTTTAAACAAACCAATAAAGTCCAACGTGGCATTTAAGTTGATGATCGCAATACTTTCGGTGATCTCAAAGCAAATTTTGTGATGAGGGATAAGAAACTCAACAAATAATGCCTGCACCATGTCTTTAAAGTGTGGATCGGCAATCGAAGTGCCCGACAGGTTGATACTGCATAAGGTCAGTGCTTTCATGTGGGGTTTGTTTTGGGCCAGCCAGCGAAAATATGAGCGGATCACCCAGCGGTCAATATTGGTCATTAAATTAAACCGCTCGGCAGAGGGAATAAACGAATCAGGGCCAATGATATTTTGTTCGCTATCTCTCATACGTAACAAAATTTCAT
>JBLHHD010000193.1:0-6101 GCA_047614605.1 Alteromonadaceae bacterium | reverse complement strand
ATAACGTTTCACCTATGTTTAGTTTTTAAACAAGGCTGATTTATTGCCATTTAAGCCGGCTTATTTTAGTGCGGTATAACAACAAAAAACCACCAAAACTAGACGTTTTGGTGGTTTTTATTTACCGTTAACTATAGCTTAATTGGTGCTCAGCGATGGCTTAACCGTTACTTTTCAAACGTCTGCGAACCATAACCAATGGCAGCAACAACAAGCCCAACAGACCCGTTGAACCACCGCCAGAGCGGTTTACAGAAGTCGGTGCTGGCGGTGGAGGCACATCAGCAACACTGACGGTCACATTGCGCGTCACATCGACGCTACCATCATTAACCGTCACCATAAACTCAAGGTCAGTCAACTCATCAACCGCCGGCGCGGCAAATGATGGAGTAGCAGTATCAGCATCCGTTAGCTCAACCTCAGGACCTGAAAGCTGGGTCCAGTTATAAGTTAAGATATCACCATTAAGATCGCTGGCATCAACAGATAAAGTAATCGTTGCGCCTTCGCTCACTGACTGGGCTTCGCCAATAGAGACAAACGGTGTACGGTTGTCACAGGCATTGGTATCACCAGCAATGACCTCAGAGAATACCGGGCTTTCGATGCTGCTAAAGGTGATATCATCAATCAACCAACCCATCGAACTGGCACCACCATCACTGGTAGCACGGAAGCGGAACTGAACCGTATTACCATTAAGCAGCGTATCAAATACAACCCCTTCAGCACCCACACCAAAGCCAGTAAAGGTATCGCGGTTAGGCAATGGCTGGCTTGAATGGTCAACCAAATCACCATCATAACCCGCACCAAGGAACTGACCACCGGCGTCCAATACATCCATCCAATCAGCATCATTGATCTTGATTTCGACCACACCACCATCAAAATCCTGTTCGAGGAAGTAGAAGTGTGTCCAGTTGACCTGGAAGTTACCATTGAGGCTCACGGTGATCGGACGGGTTTCATAAGCCACATCTGACTCAAAACCGTTATTGTTGATAAACAACGAACCCTGACCCATGTCCAGGTCAAAGTTTTCAATCCAAAAGTCAGCATAATCGCGGCTAAATCCACCCGTGTTTTTGGCTAGTTCGCCCCCCGCCATGACGTGTTCTTTAAGGTCATTGTTAATGGCTATATCTTCTGCATCAGAGTGAGCCATACGCCCACTGATAGGCTTTGCAATAAAGTCATAATGAACAACGGTTGAAAACTCATAAGCCTGCTCATTACTTTGAGTGGCTAACTCAGGGAAGCTCACCTTAAATTCGAGGTCCTCGGCAATACCAGTCTCGTTCAGTACAAATTCTACTGGCGCAGAGGTTGCACTACCCGTTACGCCAAGCGACTCAAAGGTTATCATGCCATCATTAGGCAAGGTCACATCGTGAGCACTAAGCACTTCAATTTTAGCTAATACATTAGTGTAAGCTTCACTACCCCGGTTATGAATGGTGAAGGTCGCCGTTGCCGTTTCGCCTTTATCCAATACGCCATCATTTGAACAGAATCCTGAGGTTAACCCTGCATAATTCAAATCCAGTGCATGGCTGGTCATTTGTAAAGACGAATGCTCGGTAGCATAAGACTCAACCACCCCCATATGAGAGTTTGAATCACGATCAGGAGCCAATGCGCCAAGACCAATACCACGTTTAGCAAAAGCCGCCAGCATGACATTATAATCTTCAACATCATTGGCATAGGCCGCGGCTAAAATAGCGTCACGAGCTTCAACAAAGGTCGGTGCGTTAGGGGTCATTTTATAACCCATAACCAAATAATCCATCATGTGACTACGCGCCTCTGCAAAGGTATGACGTGAATCATTGATCAAGCTAACATAAACATCCCACAACATGGTTGACCAGACATTACCTGAAGCGTGAACTGCAGCGTTATCTTCGATGTTGTCAAAGGTATGCGGGTTAATATCCATATCAGTGGTGTATGGATACCGACGGATACCATGGTAAAAAGATCGAACATAGGTCACCGCTGCGTAAGGTTTTTGGAACATTTCATTACCCGCAATCAGCGCTTCATCAGCCGATGATACGGTTAACAAGGCATGAAAGTCGCCCCAACCTTCACCCATTGAGCCACCCTGGTTGTTGCTCAGCCCTGAAGCATTACCCACTAAACGGTTACTGATGTAATGACCCCACTCATGAGAAACAATCGCGTTATCCCACGAACTACCTTTAAACGGCACGTTACCCAAACCGAATATTCTGAGGCTCAGCTCTTGCTCTGCATCGAAAATTTGATCAAAGGCAATCCCGGAGTTTTGGCTGACAAACATACTGGGGATAGTAATTGAGCTGTCAACGCCTGGCATTGAACGTAACGCATCACCGTCACGATTATTAGACACTACGGCCCCAATGGCACCAGCATCCTGAGCATGTTTAACTTTAAGTGAAAAATTACAAACGCCTCGATCAATCAAGGCAATTTTACCGGCCAAGTCCTCTGGGTTAATGGCAGGCTCACAACCATCTTGAGAAGCGCCTTCACCATCTTGCAAACGAACCACATCACCGGTTAAATCAAAGACGATCTGACCAAACAACGCATTACCCGAACCAATAGATCCCAATTCAGGATGAGAAACCGCATCGACACCATAATGAACCCGGTCAACGCCCTGATCCCACAAAAACATTTGCATTCTTGGTGAGGCACCATCTGCCGGTGTACTCATGTTGGCATTATTAATACCAGAATAATCCTGACCTTCGACCAATAGAGGATCATTTTCTTCACCACCCCGTTCCATATTGCTCAGCTGGGCATTACCCGCCGCTTCATCAAAACCATGGTTATAAAATTCATCATGCAGATAATTGTTTACATAGAACAAGTTAACAATGGCCGCTTTACGGTTGTTGATTGAAAACTCTCTTTCATCGGCTGTCAGCTGGTAATCAAAAGTACCAGGGCTAGTTACTCCCGCAGTGAAGTCACCTGTTGACAAACCATCTGGTGCCAGTACATCAACATAAGCACTAACGTTGTTACCAATAGTTTCAGTGGCATCATGTTCAAGCCACGGATCTTCGGTGATAATTGGACCTGTATTAAGTCTAACCAGTGAGGCTGGTTTAATAATAGTCGTATCAACTTGATCTGGACTATCTGCCGGGTTGACATTACCGTGTGGGCTGTCCCATGGGGCATGAGGTGCTTCGCTATCTGCAAACACACGATAATGATGGTGGCTGACAGTCAGGTTGTTTTTAAATAATACCCGGTTGCTGCTAGCATCAATGACGAAGCTGTAATATTGTGAATCGGTGGTATCAACATCACCCACCTTCACTTCAACATAATGAGCGGCAAGCAGTTCGCCTTTTGATTCAAAATAAACGCGCTTGGTACGAGGCTGACCAATCAGCTGTTTCTCTTGAGTACCGTTAGTCACCGAAAACTCGGTGTAACGGTCAACCGTTTTGCTAAGCGCTAATTGAATCGCATCCGTTTGTCCGCCCATATCAGCAAACGCAGTGTTAACAGCCGCTACCGGATTGCCAAAAGTGTTATTGAGTGTCGCTTGTTTGACAATCTTGGCAGTGGCTCCTGTTTGGGCAAAATAACCCGAACCAGCCACCAAATTGTGGTCTCTGTCCATCATTACATTATATGACCGGTTAAAGACTTCAATGCCATGTAACTCTTGCTGATATCTGGCAATAATGCCGCCGCGGCCAATATCATGAATATGGTTTAGTTTTGCCTTGGAGCCAGTCGCTTTGCTCGCAGACATCCCCGTTAAAGCGTTAAGGTAATGATTAGCAGCAAATTCATTACGCTGCTCAAGGGCAACCATAACCATTTCAGGCCGGGCCTGCGCTGGTGAATATCCTTTCCAGATAAAAGTCGGTTGGTTTAATTTGTCATCGTAACTGTTTTTCATTCCCGACACAGTCGGTTGATTGGCTAATGCTTTACGTGCAATGGCCGTCGACTTTGCCAGTATAGAAAGTATGGAGGCCGAGGAGCTATTGTTGATTGATAAGATTGATGAAGGTGCTGCATTAACTGCGGTGATAGAACCAACCGTCAAGGCTGAGGTGACCATAGTCGCGATCACCGATGGACGAAAGTGAATCATGTTTTTTTCCTATTATTGTAATATTTTTTTTGTTTTTAGCACCTTCGCCATATAAAATCAAATTAGGTGCAAAACTGGTGTGTTATTTTTTATTCTGACCGACATTCCATTAAAACATTCAAAATCTAGGAGTACTGTATTACGGCCGAAGGGCAATATAAGACGATATTGATTGCAATTGCAACACCGCAGGGCACAAAAACGAGAAGAAATCGGCTACGCTCTGATCCGACCAGTTTTATAACCAGGCTAATACGCTACCATTTTGAATACATCGATGTTTAACATCCTTCACAATTTGCTTGAACCAGTTCCCTTGCTTGCCTCAAAGGCCGATCCGCTTGTAACCAAATAGCGGCATAAAAAGATAAAAAAACAGCATGTAATAACGACAGTCCCGTCCGTTTAACCGCTATTGATACAATTCGACACATAACTGCCCATTATCAATACTTGCAACAAAGCCTGCACGGTAATAAGTCGTAAGCACTTGATTTTAATTAATTAAATTTAATTAATTAATGCACCCACCGGATACCAATAAAAGCACCATTTTAAAGCAAATACGACAATAGTAATTTTTTACTGGAATCTACAAAACAGTTGATCCATTATGTGCGCTTCGTTACATCTTTACCAAAGTCAATAATTATGAATAAAGAGAATAAAGGAACGATTTTAATGCAAAAGAAATACACCGTTGGTTTAATCGCAGCAAGTCTTATCGGTTCAGCCCACGCAGGCGAAAAACCTTTCGACGTTAGCGCCCTAAAAGCACTGGATATAACCCCTGAAGTCCAGTCCATTAACCATAACAAAATCACTAAAGTCCTCAGAGCAAGTCAAGAACAATACTTCATCGTTCGTTTGCAAGAGCGTCCATTGGCCGCGATGGGCTTCGCCAGAGCAGCCAGCCAGTCAGGCAATCAACTTAATACTCAAACTGCCAGCGCTCAAGCACACATGAACGTACTTGCTCAAGAACGTGCGGCTTTTGCCACTCGCTTAAGCACGTTGTCAGTACCCGCGCAAATTGGTCGTCATTATGATGCCGTTATGAATGCGGTTGTGGTTCGCGCCAAAAGCGATATCTACAACGAACTGGCTAACATGCCTGGTGTAAGCAAGGTTTATCGAAACCAAATGCGTCACACCACTATGGATACTTCACCTAGTCTTATCAAAGCGACTGAGGTTTGGGAAAGCATGGGCGGTAAAGAGAATGCCGGTAAAGGCGTTCGTGTAGCTGTTATTGATACAGGTATTCGTCCAGAACATCCAATGTTCAGTAACGATGCCGGCTTTGATGCCCCGGGTGCCTTACTAGGCAATGATTACTGTTCCATTGCACCGGATTTTTGTAACAACAAACTGATTGTAGCCCGTGCTGCAACGCCAACGTTTGAAACTCACGCCGATGAGCATTTGACTCCGCTGGGTTACCGTACTCACGGTACACACGTTGCCGGTACTTCTGTTGGTAACCATGTTGCTACTGACTTCCGTGGTAATGCTGTCGAATTATCTGGTATTGCTCCGGGTGCTTACCTGATGGCCTATAAAGGTTTGTACGGCACACCAGAGGGACAGGGCAGTGGCTCTGACGTAATGCTGGTCGAAATGCTTGACTGGGCTGTTAAAGATGGCGCAGATGTGATCAATAACTCATGGGGTGGTGGTGTAGGTTCTCATCCTGACGACAGTCCGTATAAAGAAGCTTTCCAAACAGCCCAAGATGCCGGTGTTGTTGTTGTAACATCAGCAGGTAACTCAGGACCAGGTCCACAAACCATTGGTTGTCCTTCTTGTGTTGAACCTGGACTTTCAGTGGCCAGTTCAGTACATGGCCGATTCTTTGCCAATACAGCCACTTTTGGCAGCCTAACGGGTTTATTAGCGATCCCAAGTGCTGCAACAACGTTGAGTGAGGACATTACAGGTACGGTGGTGGCTTCTTTGACAGCTGATCCTGAAA
>JBLHHD010000192.1:0-6108 GCA_047614605.1 Alteromonadaceae bacterium | reverse complement strand
TTGAGGCCTTTGAGTGATATTTTATTTGATTCGACACCAAACATTATACCACAAATAAGGCCTTTTCTTTGTAAATTCAATAAGTTAAACGTGATTTATTGCTGTCTTTGAACTCCGAAACTTAAGTCTTTAAAATCAATGAGTTAGAAATACGCAAAAAAAGAGGGTGTCAGCGGTGTTGCCAGCTGACTAGCAGACTATAGCGTAAAGTTTATGACTTTGGGGGAATTTATTGGCTGGTTTCCGGTTTTTTGTAGCGGCCAGATTATCCGTGATTCTTTTGGGGTTTGATCTATATTGATTCATCGCCAATTAATCAAATTTGCGCTCCACCCATAACACACTGGCGCATATTACCAGTAGCCACCAATACCATGTTGGGTTGATGGGTTTGTATATTGGGTGGGCGGGGCTTTTTTGCTGGCGGGCGTTTATAAATTCGCTGGTGGCCTTGGCTCTTTTATGTTGCTGCCAGCTTTGCCAAGCGTTTGGTTCGAAGGTGTAACGATAGCTAGTGTCCTGGTTTTTTTGTGCGGTATCTTGTAGTTCGAAGCGCTGCCAGCCAGTGGTTTTAGGCCAGTAAAAAGCGCATTGGCGGTATGGGTTTACGCCCTCTGTTGCCAGTGGCAATTGAGTGTGTTTTGTCAGCAGGGTCAGGTTTTTGGCTTCGCTGATAATGCAAATCGGGCTTCGCTTATTGGTTTGGTCGATGGCGTTTGGCGCCGGGGCGATAAAACGGCTGTCGCTGCGGGTGCGAGCTAGTTGGCTAAACAGCCATTGCCAATAATGAGTGTAGGTTTGTTTGTCTGAGCTCAATAACCAGTGATAACGTCCTTTTAAAACCGATACCGCCACCTTGCCTAGCCCTTTTGATTGATACAGGCTCAAGGTTTGCGCTTTATTTCGCACCAGCCTTATGCCGTCTAGCGCTGTAATGTTCATTGGCAGGTATGCGAATGCTAGTTCACTTTGGTCACTTTTACGCTTACCGGGCCAATGGGGTATCACTGTTGGGTTCGTCGTTAACAGGTTGGTTATCGGTGTGAAACTGAAAGTTGATAACACGGGCGGCAGGGTTTTGGCTGCTAGCAAGCTGTCACCGGTTATGAATAATCCCAAACCTTGTGTTACTGCTTCAGTTAGCCATTGTTGCTGGTTTGGTGAGCGGTTGAGTAACGCTCGTCCGTCCATTATCAATAAATCAAAGTGGTTTAACATCGCTGGCGACAAGCGGGTTGGTGTTTGTTCGGGCAGGTTAACCGACTGGGTTATAAATTTGTCTTTGCTGATGGTGGTGAGTAATAATAACGAGGCTCCTTGTGCCGACGCCCAGTTTTTGAGGTGTTTGTTTTCAAAAGACGGGGCCGACTGGATCACTAATATTTTGGCCGCTGGTGCCCCGCTCACTTCAACCGGTATGACTTGCTCATTGACTACTTCGTCACTTTCATTGCTGATTTGTAAACGATAAAGATAGTGCCCCATGGCTTTGGGAATGGCAGTTAAGCTTAATGACTCCTGGTTTTTCACCCGAGCCGTGCTAACCACGGTGCCCACCGGGTCGAGCAACTTTACCGTCATGATTTCATTGGTGTTGTCGGCTTGTTGGTACTTAGCAGTGATCGTTAATTCGTTACCCGATAACAGCTGCTGCGGCCACCTCAAGTCAACCAATCCGGCGTCAATCTCAGGCGCATGATGGTTGATTGATACGCCGTTAAAGTGCCGCCACTGGTCCTTGCTTAAACCATAACCTTGTACAGTCAGTTCGCTGAGGTTTGGATGAGCCAAACGAATAACCGCCGGATCGGTGATCCACTGGCTTTGTTTGTCATTGGCATCAGGCGTTAAACGATAACTTGCGTCATAAGAAGCATCGAAAGCAGCATCAAAAGAGGCATCAGGCGAGGGTTGTCCATTATCGGTGATCAATAATATCCTTTGTCCGCCTGGCTCTTTAATTGAAAGGTTGCTAAGCCATGCCGCCAATACCAACGATGCCACGGTGTTTAGCACTACAACAGCACTAAAGCGCCATGGCTGATGAGTCGCCAAACGCTCTTTTGCATAACGCAGACTAAACAGCAAAGATACCAGCAACGCCACTAATGCTACGGGCGTAGTATAGTGACTCACATCTATGCTTAATTGGGCAAAGGTGATCATAGTGCTTCGCCCTCCTGTAAATGCTGCACATAATCACCAATTAGCGGATCGCTGTTGATAAAGTTTTGCTGACCTGCCACCGGATGGCTAAGCGGGCTGCTAATCAACTGCCACAATTTATCACTTAAGCCTTTAATACACGCTGCGCAGTTTTTAATATTGATAGTATTGGCGAGTAATACGCTTTGCACCGTTGCCGCCTGTTTAATGAGTCCGGGGCGGGTTTGCGCCAAGTCAGTCAGGCGGGTTTTTAAGCGTTTTAACAATGCCTGCGCCAGCGGTTTGAGGTTTTCGTCAATCGCTAAGCGGTTGAGTAATGTGAATGTTTGACGAAACAGTTCATCATCATTTTTAAGGTTCGGGCTTGCCTGCAGGGTTTGCTTATAGCTGTGAATGTCTTTTAACTCGCCGGTCAGTCGCTTGCTTTCTTTGACTGGCGGCGGCACAAATCCCAGCCGTTTAACATAAATACGTTCGGCCTGTTTCGCCAGTTTAAGGTATTTGTAGGCTTGTTTTTCAAAAGGTAATGCCAAATATGGGGCCGACATTAATAGTTGTAATTCGGCCTCCCACATCATGCTCACGGCTTTTTTCATCATCGCTTTGGGGTTTTGCGAATGGGTCTCACCCACCCAAACCGCTTCGTGGGTATGGGCAAATTCGTCTAGTACTTGTGCGGCTCCGCTATTGTCGGTGAATCTGCCATGCTCGCCCGGATCTTCGTGTTCGTGCTCTGCTGGTTCTTCATGACTGCTGAGTTGATCGCCCGGTCCGTTGCCAAACTCATCGCCCAGGTATTGCCCGTAACGTTGTTTTAAATCACTTTGTGCCTGACCCAGTTCAACTGACAAGCCGGTAAAGGCCGCTTCGCTAAAATCGGCTTTGTCGGCAATCAGCTGTTCGGTTTCGATGATGATTTGCCGCTGGCTGCGAAAGTATTCGGCGATAAAGTTCATTACTACGCCCTCTGCGGTGATCCCCTCATCTTCGTCATCAAGCCAGCGTACTATCACGGTTCCCGAGCGACCTTGTTGTGGTGCGTCCGCTTTGTTGTCGGTAGCAACCACGGTAAAATATACTTCGTCGCCCGGCGCCATGCCCAGTGCTTTTAGGTCCCAGCGTTTGCTGTGTAGCTCGGTGTTTTTGTTAGTATGTGTTTTGCTGTCAAAGCTAAATTCGGCATCTCTAAATTTAACCGCCTCACCTGAGCCTTTGGCTACCGAGGCCAGTATCTTCACTTCACCAATGCCAAAATCATCGCTCACCAACGCTTTTGCGTCAAAATAAGCCGGGGCCGATTTTGCCAATACCAGCAGCGATTTATCGGGTTCAATGATCCTTACTTTGGGCTTTTTGTCCTTGTTTACTGCTATCGAATAAATCCCCGTCAAATCATCACCGCGGGTTTGTTTAATCCGGTAAATAGCGGTTTTATTGATTTGGCTACTTGCAAAAAAGACCCCATCAGCCTGACGTTTTAAATTAATGGCAGGCAAACCATCAACAATGATTTGATAGTCACTTGATGGCGGCGAAAGCCTTAATTGCCATTGTACGGTTGAGCCTTCAATGACTTCGATATCGAGCTGTTCAAAACGGTTTTTCGGCAAAGCGGTGTAGGCTGGTGGGCGTACTATCACCGCGCCAGCTTGCAACTGTGGCAATGGTTGGGGTTGATCTTGCAGTGTTGTTTTAACAGCTTCACCGCTATCAGCTGGCAGCACCGAGCGCTCACCAATTAAGTCAACGCTCAGGACGCTAAACACCATCAACACCGTTATTGATAAACTCAAGCGGTAACGCAATGGCGGCAATGACCTGTCGAGCATCAGCATCGCGTCAATAACGACCAATTGCCGGTTTACTTTTTGTTGCTGTAATCGTTGTAAAAGGCTTAAACTCGCCGGATTGGCCACCAGCAAACGGGCACTTTCTTCTAACGTGACAAAGTGACGGTTTAGGTGTTGCAGCAGGTTGTTCTGATTGAGCTTTTTACGTTGCTTTAAAAACGGCCAAATAGCGAAAACACTCAGGCAAACAGCCAAACTAACGGATAGCGCAACAAATAAATAAAGGTTAGTAAAAACACTGTCAACACCGTGCGCCAACGCCCCATACAAAGCGACCAGTGATAAGCTAATCAACCACTTTTCTAGCCGTAAGCGGGCTTTAGATTTACTCAGTAACCGGGTCAAGGCGGCGTTGATTGTAGTCTCTTCACTCATTGACTCACCTTGCCTGGCTTAGCCGTTAAAAAGCGCTCCAGTATCCAGCAAGCGATCAGCAATAATAAAAGCCCTCGGTGTAACGGTATTTTTTGCTGATGTTGATCATCGATTGAGGCAAAAGCCGTTGTTTTGATTTGCGCTGAGGCTAATTTCGGGGTGATAAAACGTTTCGCCACCGGTTGGTTTGCGCTCATTAATGTCAGCAGTTGCTGAGGAAAATCAGCCTGTTTCGCCCACGCTTTGCTGACTGGCTGGTTAAACAATACCGTGGTGTTATCGAGCGGTGCGGTTATTGTCTCTGGCACGGCTTTGGCCGATAACCAAAAAATCCAATCGGCTTTAGCAACGGCTGGCGACTCATCGGATAATTGCTGGAGAGTTAAACCGGGTAAACGGTGAGATTTAATCGAGTTTAATGCGTTGATGACAGATTTAGCCGCTGAAGTGTTTTTTAAGTCATTGTAAATTATGGCATAGATTGCTTTTTCAGCGTTTTGTGTGACTGTTACATTATTAGGTGGTTTTTTAACCACTCGATTAATTTCATCAGCAACATGCCATTGCACATCTCGACTTAATTGGGGTTTTTGTGATTGGTCAAATGCTGCTAATTGATTGTCGGTGTAGACGATAAATGCCTCATCTACGCTGCGTTGCCTGTCTAAATGACTCAGCAAGCTCCAGTGACTATAGGTTTTTATTGGGTTGGGTTGTGACTTGATGGCGGTAATGCTCGCTCTATCTAGCGGCGTAAAGCCCGGTGCTAACAAAACGATTGGCTCAGCTTTTTGTAGCACGGCATTAAGTTGCTCATCACTGGCTTGTTTGATCCATCCAGGGCTTAGCAGGGTGAGGGTTTTACTGCTTTTATCCGACGATTGATTAAACATCAATTGGGCCAGTAGCAAGGTGACAATGAATAAAATAAGTAGCCGTAGCAGCAATAATAACCACTGGCTGAAACGCATTTTGGTCACGGCTTTTTGTTTCGCCTGACGTAATAATTCGATATTACCCACCCAAATAATCCGCCCTTTACCTGGGTTAAACAGGTGAATAAGCACTGGGATAATAAGTGCAATTAACCCCAGCAAAGCCACTGATGAAACTAGCGAAAACATCTAGCGTAATACCTTTTGCCGTCGTTTGAGGTAGTGATATAACCCCTCATCCATGGGCTGGTCGATTGACAGGCTGGTGAGTTGAATATTTTTCGCCGCCAGTTGTTCTTTAAGCTTTCGTTGGTGGGTGTACAAGGCATTAAAATAGCTGTCTTTGCTATTTTTACCCGCGACTAGTAGCTCTTCGTGAGTTTCGAGATCTTTAAAACGAATGACACCACGGTGCGGGAAGTTAAGCTCGTCGGCGCTTTGTAATTGCATCGCCACCACTTCGTTTTTGCTGTTGGAGAGTTGGCTTAATAGCGGGTCAATTTCATTGTTTGGCTGATAAAAATCACTGATCACCACCATCAGTGCGGGCTGTTGCAAACGAGCCAAATAGGGTTTTATTGATTGGCTGTCGGCAAACCCACCAGCAGCTTTAAGCCCAGATAACTTAGCCATCACCCGTTGCCAGTGTCGCTCGCCACCTGCGGGCGGTAAAAAGCTCAGCTCTTTACCCGAAGACAAGCTCAGCTCTTTACCCGAAGACAAGCTCAGCTCTTTACCCGAAGACAAGCTCAGCAGTCCAACACTATCCCCCTGACGTTGGC
>JBLHHD010000191.1:0-6109 GCA_047614605.1 Alteromonadaceae bacterium | reverse complement strand
AGTACCCGATTTATTTCTTCAAAGTTGTTCATTTTGATCAACAAAAACGACAAGCTGTTGATATTTTTAGCGCGAATAAGACTATCGCCAACATGGATGATCTTAAGTCGGTTGGGTAAACCGGTTTTACTGTCGTGTCCAGCTTCGATCATTTGCCGTTTGCTATGGCTTTTTTCGTGACTGAGCGCTTCGACCACCTGACCATACTCGCTCCAGCCATCGCCAAAACACACCACCGAACTTAATAACAGCGGGATCGCCAGCCAGTCCATACCAGTGTTCGTCACCCACTCACTTAGTCCGCAAATTAGCATAGTGATAGTCGCCAGAATAATAAAAAAACGCCGCGACGGCACATCAATGATCAGCCGGTAATTCGCCACACTTTGAATAGCCAACACAATAAACCACACGCCCCACGCAAACTGCCGCCCCAAAGGGGTGATTTGCAACGTGATGGCAAAAATCAGCGCAAAGGCAATCAGCAAACCACTAAGCGAATACTTGTGGGTAATTTGGATCAGCAAAACCGCCAGTGTGGTTGACAATGCCCCCAGCGATAAACCGTGACTAAGCACAACATCAGTAAAAGACGCGGCCTGAAGCGGACTGCTAACCAGCATTAACAACCCCAAAGGTAAGGTAAAGCGATGATTAATTAAATTCATTAGTTTGACGTTTTTATTAGCATGACTTAACAGTATAGAGGAAGTATAGAAGTGAATAAGCAAAACACAACGAAGCCCTTAAACAGCAGTACATTATCACGCCCGCTTTAATCGTACCCGTGTTCGATATCATTACCTTAGCTTGTTCCACGTGGTTGCTGGGTTTATACTGTGAGCCATCACCTGTCACCTGAATTGTTGTTGGTTCATATGAGAATTAAATACCCGCTTGGCATTCAAACATTTTCAAAGATCATTAAGCGTAAGCTGCTCTATGTTGATAAAACAGCCATTATTTATGCACTGATTGAACAGGGGTCTGCCTATTTTCTGTCCCGTCCACGTCGCTTTGGTAAATCGCTGCTGATATCAACACTGGAAGCTTTATTTAGTGGCGAAAAAGGACTTTTTGAAGGGCTTGCTATCTTTGACACCGACTATGATTTTACCGTGTACCCATTGGTTATGTTGGAGTTATCAAGAGTGGATGTCAGGCAAGGCAAAGATCTCGAACAATATATTGTTAATGCCACTAACGATCATGCCCGCCAATACGACATAGCTCTTGAACGAGACAGTTATGAACAGCGATTTGTTGAACTGGTGACAAAACTATACGAAAAAACCGGTGAAGAAGTTGTTTTTTTTGTGGATGAATACGACAAACCTATTCTGGATAATATATTTAACGACGAGCTACAAAGCATTAAAAACGTGATGAACCGCTTTTATGCCACAGTAAAATCACTCGACCGCTACCTTCGATTTGTTTTTATTACCGGGGTTTTCAAAGTTTGCTAAAGTCTCTGTGTTCTCGGGCATGAATCATTTAAGTGATATTTCAATGACCCTCGATTTCGCCACTTTGTGTGGTATTACTCAGCAAGAGCTGAACAGTAATTTCAGTCAGGCCATTGATCAACTTGTCGACATAGAGCAGTTGGACCGAGGGCAAATGCTAGCCAAAATCAAGCACTGGTATAATGGCTATCAGTTTCACCATCATGCGGTGGGCGTTTACAACCCTTACTCTGTGTTATCGTTATTTCAACGCCGGGAGTTCGATAACGACTGGTACACTACCGCAACGCCAACCTTCCTGCTCGATTTGTTGCAAAAAAAACATTATGAGCTAAAAAACCTGACTGAACATAAAGTCAGCGCCGCCGTTTTTCAGGCTTCTGATCCACAAAATATGGAAATACAATCACTGCTGGTTCAAACCGGTTATTTAACCATTAAAGAATATAACAACCCACTTTATCCGCTGGACTTTCCCAACTTTGAGGTTAAAAAATCCTTTTATGATCCTGTTGCCGCTCGTTATTCACAGGTGGGGCAAAGCGTTGGCGAGGGTTATACCGTTAAACTAATCCAGTTACTACAAGCAGGCAACATCCATGATTTCTTTAAAACCCTCAAAGTATTTTTTGCCAATATCCCCTACAACATCACTATTAGGGATGAAAAATATTATCAATCGCTGTTCTATGCCATTTTTAAACTCATTGGGCTAACTATCGAGGCTGAGGTACACACCAACGAGGGACGCATTGACTGTGTCGTACAAACTGACGATAAAGTTTACATCATCGAATTTAAGTTAAATGATACAAAGGAAGATGCCTTGCAACAAATTCACGACAAAAACGATGCGCTGAAATATCAGGGCGGGGATAAACCCATAGTGTTGCTTGGTGTTGAGTTTGATCCAAAGAGCCGTAATATTGGTGAGTTCATCCAGTACCATGGAAATCAAGGGTAACACTTTGATGCGTATGGTAGGAGCGCCGTCTCGGCGCGGAGGTCGCTCCTACCATAAACAAAACGGTTACCCTAAATTGCGTGATATGGTCAGAGCCTATATTAGATTAAAGGTTTTTAAAACCATGCTGCCCCGGTAAGGCATGAGCAAAACCGAGGCACTTTGGTGAGTTTTAGGAAGTTTAGAAGGGTTCGGCTTGTGCTTTTTTCATTCAGAACCCAAAAAAAAGCGATCCACGCCTACTTAACCACGCCAGCAATCACAGTGCCGATGGCCTTATTGACGCCAAATTGATAAGCCAATTCTGCCGGATGGGTAATATTCCACAGCACAAAATCAGCTCTGCTACCGGCCTTAAGCACACCCCGGTCTGCCAGTCCCAGCGCCTGTGCGGCATTTCTGGTCACTCCAGCCAAGGCTTGCTCTGGTGGCATTCTAAACAATGTGCAGGCCATATTTAGCATCAGTAAAATTGAACATAACGGCGACGACCCCGGATTGGTATCGGTGGCAATGGCAATTGGCACCTGGTGCTTGTTCAATAAATCAATCGGTGGCAACTGGGTTTCACGCAAAAAGTAAAAGGCCCCTGGTAATAACACCGCCACCATACCGGCTTTTTTCATCGCTATAACCCCGGCTTCATCAACGTATTCAAGGTGATCTGACGATAAGCCGTTAAACTCGGCACACAATACCGTCCCACCAAGGTTTGATAACTGCTCGGCGTGTAATTTAACCGGCAAGCCCAGCTCAACTGCCTTTTCAAACACTTTACGGGTTTGTTCAAGACTAAAGCCAATGCCTTCACAAAATGCATCAACCGCATCTGCTAGCCCTTGAGCCTTAACTACTGGCAGCATTTGCTCGCACACCAAATCGATATAACCATCAGAATCACCTTTAAATTCAGGCGGTAATGCATGGGCACCCAAAAAAGTAGTTTTGATAGTTACCGGATGATGTTCTGCCAGCAAGCGGGCCACTTTAAGCATTTTCACTTCAGTTTGGGTATCGAGCCCGTAACCCGATTTGATTTCAACCGTTGTGACCCCCTCTTTCATCAACGCATTTAGGCGGTCTTTGGCACCTACAAATAACTCTTCCTCGGTGGCCTTACGAGTCGCATTAACCGTTGAAACAATACCACCGCCCTGACGTGAAATCTCTTCATAAGAAACCCCTTGCAAGCGTTTCTCGAACTCTTGTGCCCGATCACCGCCAAATACCAGATGAGTATGACAGTCAATTAGCCCCGGCGTGACCCAGGCACCGTTACCCTTGTGTACCGGGGTGGCTAAACCATCGAACTCGGGTAGCGCTTTGCGCGGTCCAATCCAGCTGATTTTACCGTCGGTAACGGCAATAGCCCCATCGGTGATCGCCCCATAGGCTGGTGTACTGTCACCACTGCTGTTATCCATAGTGGCAATATTAATGTCGAGCCAAACTTGATCCCATTGATTCATGTTCTATTCTCTGTTGTGTTTGCTGTTAAAAAAATAATAGCACTCAGGCTTGTATATACAAGATTTTTTGTGCTATTTTTTAAATCATCTTCAGTCAACCGAGCATTTTGTGGTTTATGGTCCAAGCAAAGTTTGTCATCATCAAGCAACATATTACCGGGCAAATCGAATCCCGGGTATGGCAGCAAAACGCCAAAGTGCCCTCAGAAAATGAACTGGCTCAGCAATTTTGCGTCAGCCGGATGACTGCTCGCCGGGCACTGCAAGAACTCACTGACGAAGGGGTATTAACCCGCACCAAAGGACTAGGTACCTTTGTAGCTTGCTTAAAATCGCAATCCTCAGTGCTTGAAATTCGCAATATTGCCGACGAAATCCAAGCGCGCGGTCATCAATACCACTGTCGCCAAATTCAGTTACAAACCGTTAGTGCGATGGCTCCAATTAATATCGCACTGGAAGTGCCCGAAGGTGCTATGCTTTATTATTCACTGTTAATTCACTGTGGGAACAATGTGCCACTGCAACTCGAAGAACGCTTTGTTAATCCACTATTGGTCAGTGACTATCTGGCCCAGGATTTTAGCCAAATGACCCCACACGAGTATTTGTCCCGCACGGCTCCCTTAACCAAAGCACGCCACACCATTGAAGCGATAAACCCCGATGCTGATCAGTGCCGCCTGCTCGAAATGGACCATAGCGAACCCTGTTTGTTACTTACCCGGCTCACCTTCAGTGATCGGGGGGTGGTCAGCTTTGCCAGACTCACTTACCCGGGCAGTCGTTACCGGCTGGACAGCCATTTAACCTTTGATCAATAACGTACTTAATCACAATTAATTATTTAGAACACACACGAGAGAGCAATCATGTCAGATAATCGTACAGATAAAAGCAGAGTCATCAGAGCCGACCGTGGCACTACGCTGACCACCAAAAGCTGGTTGACCGAAGCAGCTAAACGGATGTTGATGAACAACCTTGACCCGGATGTCGCTGAATTTCCCGAGTCACTGGTTGTTTATGGCGGCATTGGCCGAGCGGCTCGTAACTGGGAATGTTACGACAAGATCATCGAAACCCTTGAGCGCCTTGAAGATAACGAGAGCTTACTGATTCAATCGGGTAAACCGGTTGGTGTATTTAAAACTCATCCCGATGCACCACGGGTATTGATCGCCAACTCCAACCTAGTGCCAAAGTGGGGCACTTGGGAGCACTTTAACGAACTCGATAAAAAGGGCCTGATGATGTACGGCCAAATGACGGCGGGTTCGTGGATTTATATTGGCTCACAGGGCATTGTTCAGGGCACTTACGAAACCTTTGGCTCCATTGCCAATCAACACTTTGATGGTGATGCAACCGGCAAATGGGTGCTAACCGGTGGTTTGGGCGGTATGGGTGGCGCACAACCCCTAGCGGCAACCATGGCGGGTTTTTCAATGATCGCCGTCGATGTGGATGAAACGCGCATTGATTTTCGTCTGCGCACCCGTTATGTCGATAAAAAAGCCACCAGCCTCGACGAAGCACTGTCAATGATAGAAGCGGCCAAAGCCAGCGGCAAACCAGTTTCGGTAGGGCTCCTTGGCAACGCTGCCGATGTATTCACCGAACTGGTAGATAAAGGCATCACCCCAGATGTAGTCACCGACCAAACCTCTGCACACGACCCGTTAAATGGTTATCTGCCACAAGGCTGGACTATGGCCTATGCTGCTGAGCAACGTAAAGTTGATGAAGCAGGCGTAGTAAAAGCAGCCAAAGCATCCATGGCCGTTCAGGTAAGCGCGATGTTAGCCCTGCAAAAAGCGGGTGCTGCAACAGTGGATTATGGCAATAACATTCGCCAGATGGCTTTTGACGTCGGGGTTGAAAACGCCTTTGACTTTCCGGGGTTCGTACCTGCTTATATTCGTCCGTTATTTTGTGAAGGTATCGGGCCTTTTCGCTGGGTGGCCTTATCGGGCGATCCAGAAGATATTTACAAAACCGATCAAAAAATTAAAGCACTTATCCCTGATAACCCGCATCTGCACAACTGGCTGGATATGGCCCGTGAACGCATTGCATTTCAAGGATTACCAGCACGTATCTGTTGGGTGGGTTTAAAAGACCGTGCCCGTATTGCCATTGCCTTTAACGACATGGTTAAAAGTGGCGAACTAAGTGCCCCTATCGTCATTGGCCGTGATCATCTG
>JBLHHD010000190.1:0-6164 GCA_047614605.1 Alteromonadaceae bacterium | reverse complement strand
AGCATTGGTTGCACAAGGTAACCAATGTCTGCTGTCACCATTGATATTAATGCCGGTTTCATCAACGTGTAACAGCGGGGCCTCAACCAATTGCTGTTTGGTGATAGACTCAAAGCGTTCCAGCTTGCGATAGGCCGACAGACAGAAATTATAAACTGAGCCTTCACTGATCGGGATACCCATCTGGTCGGTAAAGAATGCTTGCACCTGCTTGTAAGGCAACAACTGATACTGCGACATGTAAACGATAGGCGCTTTGAGTTTGTTACCATATTGCACAGCTTTGGTGACGCCTTCTAAAAAGGAGGCGACGTGACGATCGCCCGTTTGGTGATTAATTAATACCTGAGCCTGATATTCCGTCACATGACGTAAAATGTCGATATCAACCACTTGCCGCCTTTCTATGCCATCGTCTATGTAGTCACCTTCTGGCAAGGTCGCGAGGTCAACCGCTATCGGTTCGATGTTATCAGGCGCTTCAACTTGTTTAAGCGTTGTACCAACATGACCATGCTGACCGCCACGCTTTCTTTTGTTGTCAGACTTATCACTAGCCTTCTTATTTTCACCCCAATCAGTTGAAGGGGGGCTTACTGCTATTACGACTGTTCAACCCAATACGGTTCGTCAGTCACTTTACCACCATGACCAAGATACCCATCATTGATTTCATCGCAGGCGAAGACTGTTGGTCTTCGCTAAGCCGTTTTTCAACGTCTTTGAGTGTTGCGTCAATATCAATATTGTATCATGGGCTTTTTAGACGGTATTTTTCGAACTGTGTGGCGCTTTAAACGATTATTATTTTTTGGTGTTAACTGGCTATCTTTGACGAATGTGTAGAGGGACCCGGATCATCTGACTTCGTATCCTATCGCAAAGTGGACTGTATCGGCAATGCGATAGAAAATCAGTAAAACCGGGTAAAAAGGTGTCAAGCTTTATTTTTCAATTAGTTAAAAAATAACTCGCTGAGTAGTTACTATTTTTTTCGCTGGTTTTTCAGGTGTTATCACAAGACAGCATTAAGGATACCGAATCGGCAAAACGCAGGGCATGGGGTTTGTCTACCTCTACCTCGGCAGAATCTACCCAGTTGTGCTCGGCAGCGATATGTAAAATGTCGGCGGTGAGCTTTTCGAGCAGCGAAAAACGATTATTTTCGACCAACGCAATGATACGTTTGGTGATGGTGCGGTAATTGAGGGCATCGGTCATGTCATCAGTTGTGGTGGCCTGTTCGGCGCAGTAATTGATTTTGACATTAACGATGATATCCTGTCGATTTTGAATTTCATCGTCATTAATACCGATATACGTTCTTAACCTCAGGTTTTTAATTCGAATAGTCGCTTGATTTAATTTCATTATTTGCGGTTTTGCGCTTTTTCTGTGATTATCGCCTTATTAAGCAATGTAAATCCCTGCTTGGCAAGTAAAAACCGCAATAAATGAGGCAACAATGACATCACCGATTAAATCAACCGCAACCAGTAATACTTTACTGGTACTTGCCTCACTGGTCATTGTTCTGGCGGGTATTAAAGCCGCGACAATGGTAATTGTACCATTTTTATTGTCGATTTTTATTGCGATGATCTGCAATCCACTGATCAACCGGTTAATTCTCTTTAAAATTCCCCGCAGTATTGCGGTATTTGTGATCATGGCGCTAATTGTGGTGTTTGGTCTTTCTATTGCTGGACTGGTAGGTCAGTCGCTAAATGACTTCTCCCAGTCAATACCGATGTACTCCGAAAAATTCAATCAACAACTGACCTGGCTAACCGACAAGCTGGCCAGCTTTAATATTGTCTTAAACAAAGATTTGGTGATTGAGCATTTAAACCCCGGGGCGGCAATGTCGGTGTTAGCTAACATGCTGACCGGTTTGGGTAGTGTGATGGCGAATCTGTTTTTGATTATTCTGACGGTTATTTTTATGCTTTTTGAAGCCCCAACAATTCCTAACAAAGTCCACTTGGCACTACACGACCCGGATATGAAACTTAAGCAAATCGACCAATTTTTATCGTCGGTTAACAGTTACCTGGTGATCAAAACCGGGGTGAGTCTGGCTACTGGCTTGGGTGTTGGGCTGATGTTATGGTTCTTGGAGGTTGATTACTTTGTGTTGTGGGGGGTATTGGCCTTTTTGTTTAATTACATTCCCAACATTGGATCTATCATTGCTGCGGTACCGGCTGTGCTGGTAGCGTTAGTGATTCAGGGACCTGCGACTGCCGGGTTTGCGGCACTGGGTTTCTTTGCGGTGAATATTGTCATGGGTAATGTGATTGAGCCGCGTTTTATGGGCAAGGGACTCGGTTTGTCGACGCTGGTCGTATTTTTATCATTGATTTTTTGGGGCTGGTTACTGGGTTCGGTTGGCATGTTATTGTCGGTGCCGTTAACCATGATTGTTAAAATTGCGCTTGAAGCGAGTGAGCAAGGTAACTGGTTTGCCGTGTTACTCAGTAATAAATAAACCCTAAAAAGCCCAGCAATTGCTTGCTGGGCTTTTTATTATTAACAGGGGTGGGGGGTTATAAACGGTTAATTTCGTGTTTTAAATCATAACTGTTCTCGGTGATAATGGTTTCGAGAGCTTCAACACGTTTGGTTAAGGCATTAACTTGCTGTTTGAGTTCGCTGTTTTGGGGCTGATCGTCAGTCTGGTCGTTAGCAGTACTATTCCCCTCATGTTTGATCCGGTAAACGGTGACGATAGTCCAGCAAGTACAGGCTATAGCAACAATCGGGACGATTAGTGGGTTCATGGGCTTTTCCTTTGAAAATGATTGTGATAGTTTAAACAATTTTCATGCCAAAATTAAACTCCAGTAAATTCAATGGGTTAACTGATGGTATTCAATTGAATTATTTCCATTGAATTAATATATAGTATATTTGACCAAAAAATTAGAGTTATATCAATTTATGTCATTAGACGATGATCAAAAGTGGATGCAAAGGGCATTGGCACTAGCCGCTATTGCTGATGAAAAAGGCGAGATCCCCGTCGGTGCTGTGCTGGTTAAAGACGGTGAAGTGGTCGGGGAGGGTTATAACGCCTCGATCAGCCTTAATGACCCCTCAGCCCATGCCGAAATGATGGCAATAAGAGATGCCGGACAGCGACTGAATAATTATCGATTGGTTGATTGTACGTTATATGTGACTTTGGAGCCGTGCCCCATGTGCGCGGGTTTACTAGTGCATAGTCGAATAACCCGGTTGGTGTATGGGGCCTATGATTTAAAAACCGGGGCGGCGGGCAGTTTGATGAATTTGGTGCAAAGTCCCTGGCTTAATCATAAGCTCGACGTCACTGCGGGCGTTTTGCAGCAAACCTGCTCTGAGCAATTGTCGGCTTTTTTCAAACGCCGACGTAAAGAGAAAAAGCGGCTTAAACCAGCTCAAATCAGTGAGTAAACTCAGGCTTGAGCAACCTCAGTCTCAACAACATCGTTTTGAGCTTCGGCAGCTTCTTTGATCAGTGTTTGGCGGTAGCCGTTATGACGGGCGGTGATTGTCGCTGCGGTATTTTTCTTAATGGCCCGGCGGCGGACAGATAAATGACTAAAGGATTTACTTTTGATTGTGTTAACGCGGCGTCTTCTGTTCATCTGTTACCCTTCTTATTTAAAATGACTGGCTTGCTTAGGTTTTATTTTGAACAAGTGTCGGTTGAAAGTAATTCAAATTGCGCCCTGTTAAATTATACGCTAAATACCGTCATTTTCCTCAGTGTTTTTTTCTGCTGGGGGTGGCAGCGCTTTTGGCAGCACTTCTGGCTGCGCTTGGTTGTTTTCGTCAATGGGCTGTTGCAGGGTATCTTTTAAGTACGCTTGATTAGTATTGGTTTGTTGCTCTGCCTGTTGTTTTTGGTCAAGCCACACCAAAGAGTCATAATAACGGCGAATATTATCAACATAATGAACCGGCTCATCACCTCGGGCATAACCGTATTTAGACTTTTTATAGTATTTCTTTTGTTTTAATAACGGCAGGCTTTTTCTTACTTCAATCCATTTATCCGGGTCGCCGCCATGGCGCTGGGTGATCACCCGAGCATCCTCAACATGCCCCCAGCCGACATTATATGAGGCAATAGCAAACCACAGCCGATCGGGAAAGGTAATCCGCTCAGGTACTCGTTTGAGCAGTCGAGAAAGGTATTTACCCCCACCACGAATATTCTGCTCGGCATCCAGACGATTGGTGACTCCCATTTGTTTGGCGGTGGGCAAGGTCATCATCATTAACCCTCTGACCCCGGTAGGTGATCTGGCTGTGGGGTTCCACAACGATTCTTGATAACTTAGTGCGGCAAGCAAACGCCAGTCAAGATCTTTGGCATACTTGATAAATAACGCTTGATATTGGGGAAGTTTGGCTTGTGCTGCGCTAAGAAACATTTTAGTGTCGACGTAATTGAATTTTTTAACATGACCAAAATATTTATCAATCAGTTCGTTTAACTCACCGCTTTGACGCAGGCCACCAAAAAACTCAATCACCAGGGCGTAAAGTGAATCATCGTCCTGCTGGGTGAGCATCCAGGCGATGGACTGTTCATCATTTACGGTAAATGCAATGCTAAGGTTCGGATAGTAACGGCGGTTAATGGCCAGGCTGTTAGAATCGGTGATGGTATAATCAATTTCTCCTTGCACTACTTTTTCGAGTAGTTCATCCGGGTCAACCTGAGTGGTTTCATTCCAACTTAACTGAGGTTGTAGCCGTTTTTGTTTGACGAGTGATTCAGCATGGCTACTTTGGGCTGTAACGACTAATGTACCGTCCAGGTCGGCGAACTTTCTCGGGCGTTTGTTACCTTGTTTAAACACCAGCTTTTGACTGACTGAATAATAACCCGGTGAATAGCGGTATTTCTTGCGTCGTTCATCAGTAACCGTTAAACCACCGGCTAACAGGTCAACCTGAGCACTGTCAAGCATGGGAAATAACTCGGCTACATGATAGTTGGGTACTATCTCAAGCTCAACGTCAAGATAACGAGCAAAAGCCTGAGCCAATTCGTATTCAAAACCGGCGGAGCCATCTTTGTCGATGTAATAGCTGGTGGCACCAAATAGAGTACCAACCCTGAGTTTGCCATTTTTTACAATGGTTTGCAGTTGGGTCTCATCAGCGGGATCAGTGCAGGCGGTTAGGGTTAGCAATGACAGAGTCAGAGCAAACGGCACCAGCACTTGACGGGCTTTTGGGGTAAGAAGAGTGTTCATCAGCGACTAAGCTACGGCAATGGCAAAGCAATGTAAAACTTTTTTCGGATTATCGCGAGCTTTGACAGTAAACGGCTATGTAAAAGCCGTGCTTTCTTTTATAATGGCGACCCATTTTGGTCGAAGGTGATGAATGTTTACCGGCGGCCAAACCGTAGATCGACTGTTTCTGGTGAGAGTCCTATGTTAATCCTTCGTGGTGCCCCAGCGTTATCTGAGTTTCGTGTGACCCAACTGCTTAAAAATTGCCAGACTGATGATTTACCGGTCAGTGATATTTATGCTCAATATATTCACTTCGCCGATATTGACGGCCAGTTAACCGACCAACAGTTGAGCAAGTTGAACCAATTACTGGCGTACGGACCCACTATCCCAGAGCATGAACCTAAAGGGACTTTGATTTTTGTTACCCCTCGTCAGGGCACTATTTCGCCCTGGTCATCCAAAGCGTCTGACATTGCCCATAACTGTGGCTTAAATATGGTTAAACGCCTTGAACGCGGACTCGCCTATTATGTTGAAGGCGATTACTTATCTGAAGCGCAAATAAGCCAGGTAACGGTGTTATTACACGACAGGATGATGGAAACTGTCTTTACTACGCTTGAAGCCGCAGCGGTATTGTTTAAGGCCGAAGTTCCGCGTGAATTGTCCAGTGTCGATATCCTCGGCGGTGGTCGCGAAGCATTAGTCAGCGCCAATGTTGAACAAGGTTTTGCTTTGGCCGGTGATGAAATTGATTATCTGGTCGAAAGCTTTACCTCCCTTGACCGTAACCCTCACGACATCGAATTGTTTATGTTTGCTCAGGCCAACTCTGAGCATTGTCGTCACAAGATTTTTAATGCCGACTGGACCATCGATGGTCAGGCTCAGGCTAAATCTTTGTTTAAAATGATCAAAAGT
>JBLHHD010000189.1:0-6192 GCA_047614605.1 Alteromonadaceae bacterium | reverse complement strand
AACCGTAAAGGGAGAGGCTTAAGGCCGGTTGGGATGACAAGTACCTAATGAAGGTGGTCACTACCGGGTTCAAGTCTGTATGATTTAAACCCATTCGCTTTTAAATGGCAGCGCCTTTTATCGCGGCGCGTACAAGGGGCTAATCAACCTCCCAGCGCAGCTGGTCATTTAATTTGACTGAGACCACTTTGTCTGCGTTATCTTCGAGATCTTCAAGGTCTTCATCCCAGCAGTCGTAGTTTTTGTTTTCAATCGCGGTTTTGTCGTAGACCTGAGTGGTGTAGTCAAAGGTGTCGCCACTTTTAGCTTGTGGTGCAATCATTACAAACTGATCTTGGTTGGCGAAAAAGTCGCTGGTCGCTGCTATCACCTCAGCTTGTGTAGTAGCTGTTTCGATATTAAATTCACAGAGTGTTTGATTGTCTTGATTGTGAACCAAAACGTGATAGCCGTGGTTATGCGGGCTTGATAGGGGATAGTTGACATCTTTATTGATATTAACCAGCAATTTAACGTTTACTGCACGAATATGAGCGTCAATGGTGGTTATGGCGATATGCTCATTGCCGTTTTCGTCGGTTTTGTAACCTATTTTCATGGGGATAATGGCCTTTATGACTTGTTTTAGCAAGTATAGGACACTATTTTGGTATTGGTGAAGAAATAGCAGCGAATAAGGCTGAACAAAACGGCTTGGTGTTTTGGCGGTGTTTGTCAGCCTTAGCGGTGATTTAGCCGACTTTTACTCTGTCGGTATAAGGAGGCCAGCCCATAACTTTACCCGCTAGTAGATGGACGTGAATATGGTAAACCGTTTGACCGCCATGTTCATTGCAGTTCATTACTACCCGGTAACCATCCTCGGCAAACCCTTGTTCTTTAGCGATAAGTCCGGCGACATAATAAAGGTGGCCAATAATAACCCGGTCTTCTTTACTGATATCATTGACGGTGGCGATCGGCTTTTTAGGGATGATCAACAGATGGGTAGGAGCCTGGGGGCTGATGTCTTTAAAGGCCAGTGCCAGTTCGTCTTCGTAAACGATGTCGGCAGGAATTTCTTTGTTGATTATTTTGGTGAAAATGGTTTCTGTTTGCATGGGTTACCCCTTGGTTAGTTTTTTATTAGTACAACGACTATTGATCTGTACGGATTGGCACCATCTGTGACCTGTTAAAAAAAGTTTCGCTTAAACTCATTCTTTTTTACAGGTCGTTAGTTTATCATACCAGCATTGTTACTGTTATCCTGATGAATTAGTTCTTGTCCGGAAACACAGTTTCTATCCGCCAGTATGGCGGGACAATAACTATGCAGCGAAGTCGTAAGGCTTATTGATAAATAAGTTAATGATTTCATGCGATAACAAACTAATTCGAGCACCGCAAGAGTGAGTGTTTCGGGATGAAAACTAATTAGTGTTAAAACCATTAAAAACAAGCGCTTTTTTGACTCTGCTTACGGCTTTGATGTTGTTGCTGACAACATCAATGGTATCCGCTATTGAAGTACCTAATTTGTATCGGGCCAGTGTGATCATTTCTAATCAATCCAGTCAGGCACGTACGACGGCACAGCGTGATGTGTTCACAAAGGTATTGGTTAAGGTTTCCGGTAATCATGATGTTTTAGCTAATGAAACCGTTAAATCGGCGGTACGTAAGGCCAGTCAATATTTAAACCAATACCGTTTTATCCGCGATGATAATAATGAACTGACACTTGAAGCCAGTTTTGATCAGGGTAAAGTCAACCGCCTGTTACGTCAGGAGTCCTTGCCTATATGGGGCAAAAGACGCCCCTCTGTACTGATGTGGATGGCTGGTGAAGACTCGGATACGCTGACTCGTCAGGTGATCTCCAAAGAGTCTTATCCTCATGTTTTACGCCAAATCGAACGATTGAGTAAAGACCGGGGTCTGCCGGTTATTTTCCCGCTATATGATTTACAAGATAATAAAGTGGTCTCTGTTTCGGATGTTTGGGGCCATTTTTTTGAACACATTGACGCCTATTCTCAACGTTATAATGTTGATGCACTGGTTATTTCACGATTTTGGTATGAACAGCCTGGGTCTTCAGCGAATGTCGGTGGTACACAGGCACCGGTAAACGAGCAAAACTGGAAGTTACAGTGGCGTTTGTATGAGCAGGGCAAGTTAATTGAAAACCATATCATTACCGGTGAATTAAATCGCCTGATGGCGTTATTGGTTAATACCATGGCAGATAAATACGCCGCCGAATATGCGGTGGATTCACTGAATCTTGATAATGCCAGCCGGATCGTTTTAACGGTGCGTAATGTGTCTGATATAACTCATCTTATGGCGGCCGAAAAACTGCTGATGAGTTTTTCGGCGGTGGCGGATGTGTTGTTAAAAACCATTAATAATGACGTTGCCGAATTCGAAATTGTGCTGGTGGGAGAGTTGCTTGATTTGTTACAGGGACTCGATTTGGAAAGACATTTGGTGAAGGACCTAGACCCGCTAGCTCGAAAAGCCGATAGCCAAACCCTTGAATTTAGGTGGGTGCCATGAGCAAAAGCCGACTGGAGCCAATGCAGCTGGCATTACCTGTTACCTTGCACGATGATGAGGTGTTTGCCAGTTTCTATCAGGGTGATAATCAGCAGTTGGTTGCACACCTCAATCAGCAGGTTGATGAAAATGACGAGGTTTTTTCGTTTACGTTTTTATGTGGTATCAATCAAACGGGTAAATCTCACCTGCTGTATGCCAGCTGTGTTAAAGCTCAGGAGCTTGGCCTGTCAAATATTTTGTTGCCGATGGATCAGCTCATCGGTATGAAAACTGAAGTGCTTGACGGGGTTGAAGCTTACGATATTATTTGTGTCGATAATTTTGAGTTGATTGCGGGTAACGACAGCTGGGAAAAAAGCTTCTTTTATCTGTTTAATTTACTTGATGCCGCCGGTAAAACGTTAATTGTGGCTGCCAACGGTTTGCCCGATACCTTAAAAATTAAACTGCCTGATTTGATCTCCCGGTTAAATTGGGGGGTGACCTTCCAGCTTAAATACCTCAGTGATGAAGATAAGGTTAAAGCACTACAAACCCGGGCTAAACAGCGGGGACTCGAATTATCCAATGAAGCCGCCCGTTATATGGTATCGCGGCTGACTCGGGATATTACTTCATTAATCACTGCACTGAATGATTTGGACCAAGCTTCTATCGCCGCCCAGCGCAAGTTGACCATTCCGTTTATTAAAAAAACGCTGTCGTTGTGATACCACTACCTTTCAACCCAAACCACTGATCCCCCCGCAAAAAACACGGCACTGTTACTAATGTAGCTAAAGCGTTACCAAAGCCTCGGCTATTTTTTGGTAAATCCTTTAAATTTATAGCCTTAGCTTGTGATTTTCGTGTAAGCTACACGATTTTGAAAAGTGTGATACCAACGGTTAGACAGTAACCCTGTTAGTGACCTGAATGGTTAACTACAGTGTCGAGAAAATATTGAGGAATATGATGAACTTAGAAGAGATTTTGCAGCACGCGACTGAGGCGATCGATAATGCGTCAGATCCGGCGATGCTGGATCAGGTTCGAGTGGCGTTTTTAGGCAAAAAAGGCAAGATCACTGATTTGCTTAAATCGCTGGGTAAATTACCCGGTGATGAGCGTAAAGTCGCCGGACAAGCCATTAACCAGGCCAAGCAACAGGTGCAAGGCATTTTAAATCAACGCCGTGAGTTGTTGCAAAATGCAGAGCTTGAAAAAGCGCTGGCAGTAGAAAGGATTGATGTTACCTTGCCGGGCCGTCACCTTGAAAAAGGCGGATTGCATCCGGTAACCCGTACCATCGAACGTATCGAGTCTTTCTTTGGGCAACTGGGCTTTGAAATCAAATCAGGCCCCGAAATCGAAGATGATTTTCATAACTTCGACGCGCTGAATATTCCTGAGCATCACCCGGCCCGTGCCGATCACGATACTTTCTATTTTAATCCTAAAGTCATGCTGCGTACTCAAACTTCTGATGTGCAAATCCGTACCATGGAAAAAGAAAAGCCGCCACTGCGAATTATCTCGCCGGGCCGTGTTTATCGTAATGATTATGATCAAACCCATACGCCAATGTTCCATCAGGTTGAAGGGTTGATGATTGATGAGAAAGTCAGTTTTGCTGAACTTAAAGGGATACTTTATCAGTTCTTGCAAAACTTCTTTGAAGAAGACCTGCAAGTCCGTTTTCGTCCGTCTTACTTTCCTTTTACCGAACCTTCGGCTGAAGTTGATGTGATGGGTAAAAATGGCAAGTGGCTGGAAGTGCTTGGCTGTGGGATGGTACATCCCAATGTGCTTAAGTCGGTGGGTATTGACTCAGAAAAATACACCGGTTTTGCCTTTGGTATGGGAGTCGAACGTCTGACAATGTTGCGCTATGGCGTGAATGATTTACGGGCATTTTTCGAAAACGATCTCCGCTTCCTCAAGCAATTTTAAGAGAATAGGTAATAGAAGCAATGAAATTTAGTGAGTTATGGTTAAGAGAGTGGGTCAATCCGACGATTGACTCTACCGCGTTATGTGAACAAATTACAATGGCTGGTCTTGAGGTTGATGGTGTCAACCCCATTGCTGGTGAATTTACCAACGTGGTTGTGGGTGAAGTGGTCGAATGTGGTCAGCATCCCAATGCCGATAAATTACAGGTAACTAAAATTAACGTCGGTGACGACGAGTTGATTGATATTGTCTGTGGTGCTTCGAACTGCCGTCAGGGCATTAAAGTGGCAGTGGCTAAAGTGGGCGCGGTATTACCGGGTGACTTTAAAATTAAAAAAGCCAAATTACGTGGTGAGCCATCATGCGGTATGTTGTGTTCAGAGTCTGAGCTGGGTTTGGCTGATACGGCACCTGGTATCATGGAGTTACCTCAGGATGCACCGATTGGCACCAATTTTCGTGAATATCTCGGCCTTGATGATGTGATGATAGACATCGACCTGACAGCCAACCGTGGCGATTGTCTGGGTATGAATGGTATCGCCCGTGAAGTGGGGGTGTTAAACCAAATGACAGTAACGCCGCCTCAGTGGCAACCTGCTGAAGTGACCATTGACGATACATTTAGTATCGCCATCGAAGCCGGTGAAGCCTGTCCAAGGTATTTGGGCCGTATTATCAAAGGGATTAATCCTCAGGCGACTACGCCGTTGTGGATGGTAGAAAAACTGCGCAGGGGCGGGATACGCTCGATTGATCCGGTGGTTGATGTGACCAACTTTGTGTTGCTTGAGCAAGGCCATCCAATGCATGCTTTTGACTTGAGTAAACTCAATGGCAGCATTGTTGTCCGTAAAGCTCATGCAGATGAGGCGCTGACGTTGCTTGATGGTAACGAAGTGAAACTCTCTGTTGATACGCTGGTGATTGCCGATGAGCAAAAAGCGCTGGCGATTGCCGGTATTTTTGGTGGTCTTGATAGTGGCGTAACGGCTAGCAGTCGCGATATCTTCCTTGAGAGTGCCTTTTTTGCCCCGTTGGCTATTATGGGGCAGGCGAGAAGTTATGGTCTGCACACTGATGCTTCTCATCGTTATGAACGTGGCGTTAACCCAGAGCTACAACATCATGCGATGGACCGTGCTACCCGTTTGTTACTTGACATTGTTGGTGGTCAGGCAGGCCCTGTGGTTGAAGCTAAGCATGATGCCCATATTCCACAACCTAAAACGATTGCTTTGCGTCCTTCACGTATCAAACGAATTATTGGTATTGATATTGATGGAACTCAGGTTGAAGAGATCCTCACCCGTTTGGGCCTTAGCGTGGTAAATGATGGCGAAAACTGGTCGGTAACAGTGCCGACTTATCGTTTTGATATCAAAATCGAAGTGGATTTGATTGAAGAAATTGCCCGCATGTATGGTTATAACAACATTCCTAATACACCGCCGCTGGCTCATCTAAAAATGAATAAACGCACCGAATCTGATATTGGCATGAGCAAATATCGTAACCTGTTGGTTGACCGTGGATTTACTGAGGCGATCACTTACAGTTTTGTTGACCCTAAAGTGCAAAATGCATTGCATCCTGATCAGCAAGGTATTGAATTACCTCATCCTATCTCTGCTGATATGTCAGTAATGCGGTTGAGTTTATTACCTGGTTTGCTTAATGCTGTCATTTATAATCAAAATCGTCAGCAAG
>JBLHHD010000188.1:0-6224 GCA_047614605.1 Alteromonadaceae bacterium | reverse complement strand
GGTGGTACGTTACGCAATTTTGAGAGTTACGGCGATAAAGTCGCTCCTTTGTCTGAACGTCAAAAGCAATTATTATGCGACCCGCAAACCAGCGGCGGATTGTTAGTTGCAGTGACCAAACAAGCCACTGCTGAATTTCTCCAGTGTGCACAGGCACAAGGGCTGACGCTGGAGCCTATTGGTTACCTTGAAGAATATAACGGTGAACACCGGGTCCGTGTCGTTTGATGAAAACCGTCATAACAAAATGCTCGACTGCCCGCGAGGTTGATAACTACAAGGACATCATCCTCCAGGATACGCCTTTAATCGATGTCAGAGCCCCAGTAGAGTTTGTCAAAGGCAGCTTGCCCCATGCCATTAACTTGCCGCTGATGAACGATGAAGAGCGGGTATTAGTCGGCACCTGCTACAAGAAGCAGGGCCAGCAAGCGGCTATTGAACTGGGTCATAAACTGGTTTGTGGTCTGAGCAAAACCCAACGGATAACCCTGTGGTGTCAATATTTTGATCAACACCCCAACAGCCACATTTTTTGTTTCAGAGGCGGGTTACGCTCTCTCACCAGCCAGCAATGGATCAATAAAACAGGTCGGGATATTGCACTTATTAAAGGTGGTTATAAAGCATTACGGCAGTATTTGGTCACCACCACCCAAACATTGGTGGAGCAACAGCCGTTATGCATAATAAGCGGCAAAACGGGCTCAGGTAAAACCGAATTGCTCGATGCTCTGGGTGATACCCTGGATTTAGAAGCTATCGCTAATCATCGCGGCTCCGCTTTTGGCAAGAATATCACCCCACAGCCCAGCCAGATTGACTTTGAAAACCAAATCGCTAAACGACTGCTGCAACTCCAGCAAAAACCCTACACCGAGCTGGTACTTGAAGACGAAAGCCGTACTGTAGGACGCTGTGCGCTACCTATAGAGTTGCATAATAAAATGAAGCAATCTGAGGTTTATTTGCTCGAAGATGACTTGCAAACCCGCACAACGCGAATTTTACAGGATTATGTCATCAATATGGCTGAAAAATACCGGTTGAGCTATGGTGAAGACGCGGGTTTTGAGTATTTTTGCGATTATCTAAAAAACGCGTTGAACCGCATCAAACGTCGTCTTGGTTCATTACGTCACGGCCAGTTATCCCAAAAACTACAACAAGCACTTAACCTTCAGTTGTCACAAAACGATCACAGTGCTCACAAGGAGTGGATCACCGTTTTGCTTAACGAATATTATGATCCGCTTTACGAATATCAGCTGTCCAATAAACAAGATCGTATTGTTTGTAGTGGTAGTAAGAGTGAGCTGTTGGAGATCATCAGAGAAAAGCGTAACGTTGCAGCCAAAAATAAGCGTGATTAAAACAACGTAACAAAAATCAGAGATCACTATGGACCAGCGACAACTTATTGAAGCCATTAATCAAACGATGCCTTTTGGCAAATATAAAAATACCAAATTGCTCAATCTGCCGGAATATTATTTGGTGTGGTTTAATCAAAAGGGGTTTCCCAATGGGAAGCTGGGCGAGCAACTAGCGCTGATTTATGAGGTAAAACTTAATGGCCTAGAGACGATGCTCAGGCCACTTCTAAGGGATTAATACGGCTTATAACATATCGCTGTCAGCCATTAAAAACGCGTCATCCGCTTCAAGTTGAGTGCGCATGGTCGCCAGACGGGCTTTTACGCCGCCCATCATTTGAGTAAACTGACTCTCTTTATTAAGACTGGCAAAAGCCGGTTCAATCTCAGCTCGCCATACTTTTACCCAACCGACATTAATAGCTCCTTGCATAAAGTAAAACGCATCATCTTTTTTACCTTGCAACGATTTAATTAGTGCCATTTTATAATAATAGTCGGCGCTCTGGTTCATCTTTTTTTGATCTTTTTTAAGGTGAGCTTCAAACTCATCGAGCACTTTTTTAGCCTTTTGAGGTGCACCAAGCTGCTGATAGGCATACGCCAAATGAACTGGGGCATCACCTTCACCAGCGTAGTAAAAGACTTTTTTGTTCTCCTGGCTTAGCAAACGCTCATAAGCCGTGACGACTTTAGCAAAATCATCCATAAAATAAGCGATTTCACCCTCTAAAAAGCCACTTTTACCTTTTTTATCCTCACCAAAGTCCACTTTGCCCAGGTAAGAAACGGCCTGAGCCTTATCTCCTTTGATGGTGTGATACTGGGCCTTGTACAAGTTAAACATAGCAGGATTAATAAACTCACCATGGCGCTCAATATACTCAAACCAACGATCGGTTTCTTCAAGATAACCCATGTTCATTGTCGCGTCGAGCAAGCCGCCAACAGCGTCTTTATTAACAACATCAACTGTCAACGCTCGTTTATACATGTCAATGGATTGATCAAGACGCCCTCGACCAGCCAAAATTTTACCCACCAAATTATACGCACCAGGATAATAAGGGTCATTGGCAATAATATATGAAAACATTTCCATCGCTTTGTCTTCATTACCAGCCCCGTAATATTGCATGGCGACATTGATTGCCGCCACTGGCGATTTGGGATCTAACTCAAACGCCTTTTCGTACATTTTACGATTCCCTATCATATCGCCACTAAAACTAAGCAACGTGGCGTACCACATATAAGCCATCGCATAACTCGGATTAAGCGCTATCGCTTGTTTAAATGATTCATCCGCTTTTTCTCTGTCACCGTAAGTTAACATAAGGCCCAATGCGGCATAAGCTTCACCAAGCTGACTGTCTATCGCCAATGCATTGTCAATAGCTTCACGGGCACCGTTTTGCGATTCGAGCCGTGACATATTGCCATACAAAGGTAACAGGTTGAAGGCATCAGCAACACCGACATAAGCTCTGGCATAATTAGGGTCAAGCTTTATGGCTTCATTAAAATGTGCCAACGCTTTTCTCAGCGACGCCGCAGTACGATGACTCAGCTGGGTTTGACCTTTACCAAAAGCGACCATCGCATCAACACTATTGGTTTGAGCAACAAACTCTCGTTTTTGACCATTACCGAGTAAAGTAAGCTCCATTTTTTTCACTACGGCACTGGCAATATCATCCTGAATCTGGAAGATATCCCGGTACTCTCTGTCGTAAGTTTCTGACCATAAATGCTCGCCTGTACTTACTTTGATAAGCTGAGCCGTTACGCGAATTTTGTTAGTCACATCATTTTTGCGAATACTGCCTTCCAAAATAGTATTAACCCCCAACTCACGACCGATCTGTGGGATGGTTTTATTGGTTACCCCTTTATAGGCAAATGACGAAGTACGTGCGGAGACTTGTAACTCGGGAATTCTGGCCAGTAAATTAAGCAGCTCTTCAACCATACCATCAGCAAAGTACTCATCCTCTTTATCATTGCTAAAAGGAACGAAAGGGAGTACTGCAATGGATTCTTTCTTACTATCGGTGGATAGAGCAGCTAAGGTCTCAATAGGAGTAGCAACACCTGCGATTTGAGCCACCTCATCATCCATGGCTAATTGACTGCCCAAAGTCACCAACACAATCAGCAACATTGAGCCAGCTACCGTCAGTGTGGTCTGCACATTAGCCTGCGGCTCTTCATCGGCTTCATTTTCGCTGGTCGTGCGCACAATACCTTTTGACGTGATATTAAATAACCAAGCCAACATCAGACACACCGGAAAACCAGCAATAAAAATTTGCAGCAACAATGTCATCACCGAATCAGGCAGCCCCAAAGCCGGCACTGCCAAATCGGCGATCTGGATCATCGGCCAGGCAGATACGGCATATATCGTGGCGACTTTAAAAACTTGTCGCTGTTTTAGCTGGGCTATAAAACGTTCCAAATGCTTGCTCCAAGACTGACAATACCTTTACTGCCAGTCTGTTTATCCTTTAACTTATTTATCCAGAGTCACTGAGCCAGAAACGGTATTCATTACCAACTTCCCCGACCCGTCACCCGATACAAAATGCAATTTTTGTTCTTCCATCCGCTCACTCCAGGGGCGATCTTCAGTCAAAAAATTGATTATTTTACCGCCAAACTGACTGGCAATATTACACGCGGCATTTAACTGGCCTTTGGACTTGTAGTGGATGTTACCACTGACACTGGTTAGCTTAACATAGGCCTTATTTTGTAGACTGCCGTTAATAACCGTATTACCAGAGACATTTTCAATTTTTAATACTTTAATATGATCAATATTTGCCATCACCTTACCGGTCATCGAATTGACTTTGGCTTTGCTAAACTGCCCCGATAAAACAACCTCACCGCTAACCGATTCGATTTGAGCACGCCCGGACGAATTGCTCACATCAATATGGCCGCTGACCGATGACACTTTCATTTTACTGTGAATGTTATCCAGTTTCAGATCACCATTAATAGTTTGTCCTTCGACGCGGTTGGTTAAATTAGATAAATTAAACGAGGTATCCACCCCTTTAAAGCGTAGTTTGAGGTTTTTTGGCATGAATACTTTAAGTACACTATTATCGCCATGATGAGACATACCGTCCATCACCACTTTAATCAAGGTCTTGTGACCTTTAGTTTTAAATATCAACTCCCGGGCTGAGTCATCCAGCTCGCCTTGCAATAACACTTCAGTTTTGTCCCAACCGGTAACAGTAACCACCCCACGGGTATTATCAATCAGCAACAGCCCCGAGTCAGGGACCTTAAGTGATAAATCCACCATCTCACCAGCAAAAAGTGGCTTAATCGCAGATAACGTTAATAAAATAAGTATGGAGTATCGATATAACATCAAAAAAGTTACCTTTATCTTAAACGAGAAGCCCAAAGCAGCAACGTGTACACGTAGTATACAAAGTTTAGTTAGCAAAAGTAGTATAAAAGCGTTAAACGATGTGTCAGAGTCGCAAAGTTACCTAACTGATGAGAAATGGCAGTGAAAAAAGCAATAAAAACACCCTACTCTGCTGTGGAATACTGTTGATATTTGTCAGTGCAGTGGTGTTGTCACGTACTTTATATGTGTTTGAATATAGACAACACTTTGCTATAAATAACCTACCGCCCCCAATAAATACCGACCCGCAGATAAACATCGACAAAGCTCAGGTATGACAACATTTATCCCGGGCCATTCAAATACCAACGATCTCTTTTGATGATCGGCGTTTATTTGATCAAAATGCCTTTTTGCAGTTTCATCAGCACTTAATAATGACTTTTCCTACTATCCACCAATTGGCTGAGAAAGCGGTGATTAATCAATACAGTCTTAGCTACCATATACAAGGTCAAGACCTGCAGCTTAAACCCTGAGGGATCCCAATATACTTGTAGCCCCCTACTTAGCCAAGCGAGGTACAGATAGTAACCATTTTTATACCGTGGCTGATAATGTCTATCATTTTTTAATGATCCGAATCAATAAGCAAAACCTCAAACACCTTCATGGTATTGATGAGCAAATTACCATTGATGATTATCTGGCGGCCATCAGGTTTTACCATCACTTGTTAATCCAGGTCGCTACTGCTAACACTGATCAGCATAACGAATCGCATTTAACTGAGTATCCCCGGGTTAACCGTAACAATCCCTTGGTAAACTAAATAGCGCAGTGCTAACCTCGGGACTTATCCAATACGACCTCTTGGCTAAAGGCAGCAAATACTGATAAAAATTATCGACATAATGATTTAAATCAATTATCGTGTGAGGGTCCGTTCCTCTTAGAGCATGCTCCCAGATTATCAACCGATGACCGGATGAACAACTAATAACCGCAAAAAAACAAAAAAGGTAAATAATTAATGTTTAGTCATATGAATATACGGCATAAAGGAATTTACATGATGATCGCCATTTTATTGTTGATTATTATCAGTGGATGGCAAATTTATCGCACCTTAACCCCTGTTGCCGATAGCTGGCAGGGATATCAGCAACAAGCGGCTATGCGCCAAAAACTATTGATGGGGATAAAAGCTGACTTTGGTTATGGCGGTATGATCCATAATTTCAAAAACTATGTATTGAGGGGTCAAGCGAAATACCTGGAACGTATTAGCAATAATTATAGTTCAGTAAACGGCGCACTGACTCAATATAGTCAGCTTGATGGTTTGACATCACAAGAACAAGCCGCCTTGACAGCAATTAGGCAGACCGCTAAAACCTACTATGATAACAGCCAATTTATTAAACAACTTTTAAGTGACGGTAAAAATGCCGAAGGCATTGATACGG
>JBLHHD010000187.1:0-6226 GCA_047614605.1 Alteromonadaceae bacterium | reverse complement strand
CGAAGGCCCCTTCGTTTTGTTCATTTAAGCGAGCAAACTGGGTTTGGTAACGGTTATTCATTGGGCGGCTCCTTCTGCTTCTTGTTGCTCGGCTAAAATCTGGCTGACATGGGTTAAATCTTTATCCCCACGGCCTGAAAGGTTAACGATGATGATTTGCTCTTCATCGGTGCTGGCAGCCATTTTTAAGGCATGGGCCAGTGCATGTGATGATTCAAGGGCAGGGATAATGCCTTCAGTTTTGGCCAGCAATTGAAAAGCGTCCAACGCTTCGGTGTCTGTAGCCGATACGTATTCGGCCCGGCCAATGGCTTTTAAATGTGAATGCTGCGGGCCAACTGCCGGGTAATCAAGTCCGGCAGATACCGAGTAAGACTCCTGAATCTGACCATCGGCATCTTGCATTATATAAGTGTAAGCACCGTGTAAAATGCCCAGGCTGCCTTTTTCAAGCGCAGCACCATGCAAGGCGGTATCAATCCCTTTGCCGGCAGGCTCTACACCAATCAAGCGTACGCCATCTTCTTTAATGAAGTCGTTAAATATGCCAATGGCGTTAGAGCCACCGCCAATACAGGCGACAACCGCATCGGGTAAACGGCCTTCTTTTTCAAGAATTTGCACTTTGGCTTCTTCGCCAATAATTTTTTGAAATTCGCGCACCACAGTCGGGAATGGATGAGGACCAGCGGCTGTGCCTAACAGGTAATGAGTGGTTTGATAACTGCCCGCCCAGTCACGCAAGGCTTCGTTAACGGCATCTTTTAAAGTGCCGCTGCCAGCCGTTACCGGAATAACTTCGGCACCCATTAATTTCATTCTAAAGACATTGGGTTGTTGACGGTCAATGTCTTTGGCCCCCATGTAGATGCGGCATTTTAAACCCAGTAATGAACAGGCCAGTGCTGTTGCTACGCCGTGTTGTCCGGCACCTGTTTCGGCAATCACTTCTTTTTTACCCATCCGTAGGGTGAGCAATGCTTGGCCTAATACCTGGTTGGTTTTGTGTGCACCACCGTGTAACAGGTCTTCACGTTTTAAGTAAATTTTGGTGTTGGGGTTAGGGCTGATATTTCGGGTTAACGTTAGCGGCGTTGGCCGTCCGGCATAATCATTGAGCAGGGCGGTATACTCAGCAGCAAAGCTTTCGTCTTGTTGGGCGTCAAGAAACGCTTGTTCGAGCTGTTCCAGTGCAGGTACCAGCAGTTCGGGCACATACATGCCGCCAAATTTGCCAAAATAGGCATCCAGTGTTTTCATACGCTTGTTCGCTCCTGTGAGTGTGCTGCTGAGTCTGTGTTGATCAGAGTCAGTATTTGTTTGATTTTGTCCGGGCTTTTATTGCCCGGTTGACTTTCTACGCCGGAGTTGATGTCAAGTCCAAGGCTGATGTGTACCAATGCCTGTAGCGCGTTAGTTTGATTGATGCCACCGGCAATCATAAACAATTTGTCAGCGGGCAGTTGTTGTAATAACGACCAGTTAAAGGTTTTACCGCTGCCGCCGGGTAAGTCTTGATGGTAAGTATCAAGCACAAAACGGTCGACGTTTTCGTCAAAGTTCGGTAACTGGTCTTTAATCGCTTTGGCTTTCCAGATTTGACAACCTTTGGGCAGCGTGGGTCTTAGCTGGTCAATGTACTCTGGTGTTTCACTGCCATGCAGTTGCACCGCAAAGAGTTTTAGCGTTGAGGCTATTTCGGCCACTTTAGCCGCCGTTTCGTTGACGAATACACCAACAAAATTCAGTGGTGCAGCGCTGATGATGTTGGCGGCGTGATCAACATCAATGTAGCGGGGTGACTTGGCATAAAAAATCAAACCACCAAACGTTGCGCCATGTTGCTGGGCCGTTACGGCATCTTGTGCTTTGGTCATGCCGCAAATTTTGTGCTCACCCTTGATTAATCGCAGGCACGCCGCATTGATATCATCTTGTGCCATCAAGGAGCTACCGACCAAAAAGCCATCAGCGACTTTTGAAAGTTGTTTAATTTGTTGATGGTTGTTGATCCCCGATTCAGATATCACGACTAAATCGTTACGTACATCCGCTGGAATAAACGCTACCAGTTCTAAAGTGCGGCGGGTATCGGTGCTCAAATCGCGCAGGTTGCGGTTATTGATACCAATAATATTGGCTTTTAAAGCCAGTGCCCGATGCATTTCTTCTTCGTTGCTGATCTCGGTTAATATCGACATATTCAAGGTAGTCGCTAATGTGGCCAGTTGCTGATATTCGTTATCATCCAATACCGAAAGCATTAATAAAATCGCATTTGCGCCATTGTGGCGAGCCAGATAAACCTGATAAGGGTCGATGAAAAAATCTTTGCAGATCACCGGTTGGCTGACCAATTGGGTGACGGTGTTAAGGTAGTCAAAACTGCCCTGAAAATACTGCTCGTCAGTTAATACCGAGATACAGCTGGCATGGTTTTTATAAACGTCACAAATAGCCGCCAAATTAAAGTCAGTTCTGATGAGTCCTCTGGATGGCGAGGCTTTTTTGCATTCGAGAATGAACCCCACATCGGCGTTTTTTAATGCCTGATAAAAGGAGTTGGTTGATGGTTGGACCGTATCAATAAATTTGTCGAGCGGTAAGTGAAATTTACGCTGGATTAGCTCGACTTTTTTATGCGCGATAATTTTGTCTAAAATATTGTTCATGATATCCCACCACTTGTTTTTGCTGTGCCCAACTGTGCTGAGCTTAGCTGACTCAAATCGATGAATTGATCCAGGGTGTTTTTGGCTTTGCCACTGGCTATCATTTCAAGGGCGATATTGGCCCCTTGTTTTAAGTCGCTGGCCTGACCAAATAAGTACAATAAGGCGGCGACATTAACCGCAATGGCACTGTTGTGCGCTTGTGTGCCTTGGCCTTCAAGCAGGCGGGCGGTGATGTTGGCGTTAAATGCAGGCTCGCCTCCGGCCAGTTCATCGATATTGCCGTGTTTGAGGCCAAAGTCTTGTGGGCTCAGAGTAAACTCATTGAGCTGACCATCTTTAATCTCTACCACTTTGGTATCCCCGTGCAGGGCAATTTCGTCCATGCCACTGCCGTGGACAACCATCGCCCGTTTGACGCCCAGCAATTGTAATGCTTGTGCCATTGGGCGGCATAATTCAGGTTTAAATACGCCGAGTAATTGAATGGATGGTCGAGCCGGATTGACCAGTGGACCCAAAATGTTAAACAGGGTGCGGGTATGCAGGGTTTTACGTACTGGCATCGCGTGTTTGATACCACTGTGATAAAACGGCGCAAACAAAAAGGTCAGGTTCGACTGTTTAAGGCTATTAAAGGCAACATCCGGTGCCATGTCGAGTTTGACACCAAAAGATTCGAGCATATCGGCAGAGCCAGAGCGTGAAGAGACGCTGCGATTACCATGTTTGACGATGGGTAAACCACAGGCGGCGGCAACAATTGAAGCGGTGGTTGAAATGTTAAAGGTATTAGAACCATCACCACCAGTACCGCAGTTGTCGGCATATAAACCGGGGGCCACAATGCCATTGTTGATGGTGTCACCGCTGGGGAAGGGGACGCAGTTGTCGCGCAAGGCCCCGGCTGCCCCAGAGATCTCCTGTGGGGTTTCGCCTTTGATTTTTAAGGCGGTTAAAAACGCTGAGAGGATGATAGGGTCAACTTTGCCTTTAACAACTTGTGAAAAAAAAGCGTTGCTTTGCTGTTCGGTTAATCCCTCGCCTGACAACAATAGCTCCAGCGAGTTAAGTTGAGCACTCATGGCTTTTTCCTGGCTCATGGCTTTTTCCTGGCTCATGACTTTTTCCTGGCTCATGACTTTTTCCTGGCTCATGGCTTTTTCCTGGCTCATGGCTGATCTCCGGTTAGGTAACTCAGGCTTTGTTTAATCAAATGTGAGCCTTGAGTGGTTAATATGGATTCGGGGTGAAATTGAAACCCGAGGACTTTATCTTTTGGTGCGATTACGGCCATGGGTATGCCCTGAAACTGAGCAATAACCTCAAGTGTTTCGGGGACTTCGCTGGCTTGCAACGAATGGTATCTTGCCACGTTTATACGACTGGGGAAACCAGCAAAAATGGGGTGTTGGTGATGGTCAATCGCCGATACTTTACCGTGGACTGTTTCGGGGGCAAGACCAATTTTACCGCCAAAGCTTTCGACTATCGCTTGATGGCCCAAACAAATCCCAAACAGCGGATAATTGCCTTTACACAAATCGATAAGTTCGAGCAAACAACCAGCACTTTGCGGGTTGCCCGGACCGGGTGACAGCACCACAACGACCGGTCGGGTTTCAGCTTCGATACGCGAATAGATATAGTCGGCGGCGACGTTATTACGGTAAATCGTGATCTCAAAACCGAGCTGGCGAAATTCGTCGACGAGGTTGTAGGTAAAGGAGTCAAAATTATCCAGCAGATAGATTTTAGTACTGTTTGTCGCTGGGCTGCTGGTTACGCTGTTGTGTAAATCAGTCATGAGCGTTCTCCTTAGTGGTTGCCGCTTGTTTGTTGGCTCGTATGATGGCCGAAATGACCGCTTGTGCTTTGGCTCGGGTTTCGTCGGCTTCGGCTTGTGGGTCTGAGTCAAATACGACCCCGGCACCGGCTTGTACACGGGCAATGCCACCTTTAACAAAGGCAGCACGAATGACGATACAGGTGTCCATATCGCCATTGCCATTAAGATAACCTACCGCACCGCCGTAACTGCCCCGGCGTTTTTGCTCGATTTGACGGATCAGTTCAGTGGCTCTGATTTTTGGCGCACCGGTCAGGGTGCCCATATTCATGCAAGCCTGATAAGCGTGCAGGGCATCAAGGTCGGTTTGTAACTGACCGACAACTTTGGACACCAGATGCATAACGTGAGAATAACGGTCAACCTTAAGTAACTCGGTAGTATGTCTGCTGCCGGGTTTGGCAATACGGGCGACATCGTTACGGGCTAAATCGACCAGCATTATGTGTTCGGCGTTTTCTTTGGCATCGCTGCGTAAATCCAGTTCGATGCGGCTATCTAAGTCATGGTTGATCGAACCGTCCGGGTTAAACCCTCGTGGACGGGTACCAGCAATCGGATACACTTCGACCTGATTGGTCTTTTTTGAGTACTTTAATGAAGACTCGGGGGAAGCACCAAAAAGCACAAAATCTTCATCTTTCATATAAAACATATAAGGGCTGGGGTTAGAGCGCTTTAAATGTTGATAAGCCAGTAATGAGTCAGTACAAGGCACTGAAAAACTGCGCGAAGGGACCACCTGAAAAATATCGCCATCGATGATCTGTTGTTTGAGGTTTAATACTGACTGACAAAATTGCTCATCGGTAATATCGATACCAACCGTTGATTTGTCTTGGTCGGTCAGTGGGCTGGTGTTGTATTGATCTTGTTGGGGCAGCTGGGCTTCGCAAGACTCAATTAACTGGCTGAGTTGTTCAAGCCGTTTACCCACTTCAAAACAATTAGCCATGGCATCAGATCCGCTAAATACGTTACCAATTAATCGGGCGGTATTGTTTTGATGGTCGATAGACAGCAGGGTTTCGCCGAGGTAAAAAACGTAATCGGGGCAGCTGTTATCAACGTCAACAACCTCAGGCAGGTCTTCAAAGTTGCCAATCATGTCGTAAGCTATCACGCCGCCCAGAAACAGTGAAAATGGTTCGTCAGAGTTACTTTTGATTTGGTTGATGATAGTGCGCAACACTTCAAAGGCATTTTTGTGTAACAGGCGGCTGTTTTCATCAAGCAAAGGATCGGGGTGCACGAAGGTGATTTCGATGCGTTCTTCGCTGGCGTGGCTTAGGTATTGGCCAAGTTGCTCTGATAGATAGCTTAATACCGATAAGCCATTATTGCTTTTGGCATCAATAGTGACCTTATGGCCCTGGCAGGTGATTTTAAGGGCTTCATCAATCATCATCATGCTTTGTAAATTGGCTTTGCTGTCAATTTCGGCAGATTCAAATAATAAACAGTTTTGTGACTGTTCGGCCACTTTGGCGAACAAGGTCAGTGGGTCGGCGACATACTGAGTAACCAGTGAAATACTGGTTACCTCGCCGGGTTGAGTTCGTACATGACTGAATATCATTGTTTTATTCCTTGCTCTTATATCGTATTCGTTGTGACCATGTTAAAAGTTGTTCTTTAAAAACGACAAAACCCGCATAATGCGGGCCTTGTGAAAATTTTACAGCTGTAAAACCCGGCCCCTTAA
>JBLHHD010000186.1:0-6286 GCA_047614605.1 Alteromonadaceae bacterium | reverse complement strand
TGTGACAGGTTTGCCGTGGCAACTTACCTTGCCTCAAAGCACCAAAGCACCGGGAGTCATTGCGCATCAACAACTGCCCGCAGGTCCGGCTCAAGATATGGTGTTCATTCACCAAGCCAATCCCGAGGGCAGTATCGAGCTGATATTATTTGCCAATGCCAATATTTATCACCAAAGCACCGCCCACAACTGGTTAAGCGCCCTTAGTGATAGAGCCTCAACCCTTGCTCAGCGCCGTTTTGATAGCACCCAAGGTTTACCTTTACTAACTCCGCGAGAAATCCGCTGGCTAGACCAGCGGCAGAGTCAACCTGAGCAATGGCCTGCGCCGACATTCCACCAGGCATTTAGCCAAATGGCCATAGCCCATCCTGAGCAAATTGCGCTTAAATACACAGATACCAGGTACAAAAATAATAGCAATAGAGATAAAACCATCACCTATAAGGCAATGGAACAATTGACCAATACCCTCGCCCGGCAACTGATCAGCACAGGTATCGGTGGAGGCAAGCCTGTGGCAGTGCTGACTGAACGCTCGGCAGATTTACCAGTCATCGCCTTAGCTATATTTAAAGCCGGTGGCTGTTATCTGCCGCTGTCGATTGAACTGCCCACCGAGCGCATGGCTTATATTTGCCAAGATGCCAAGCCAAGTGCGTTAATTGTGCTGGATGATCATCCAATCCCGCTTGCTTTAGCCGCTTTACCAGCACTCAAATTCAGCGCCAATCGATTAAGCTGGCTGAGCTTAGATAAACCGCCATTACCTGATTTTTCAGAAAAAAGCCAATTTGAAACAAGCAGCTACCAGCTACCAGCGGTAAGCGGTGAGCACAGTGCCTATATCATTTACACCTCAGGCTCCACAGGCACGCCAAAAGGCGTGGTGCTGACCCATCAAGGCTGGAATAACTTCGCCCATGGCGTAGCACAAAAGTTAACGGTAAAAGCCGCAGACAATGTTTTACTTTGTGCTTCGGTCAGTTTTGATGGTTGGCTATCAGATGTCGGCATGGCGTGGGTATCCGGGGCATCACTGGTGCCAGTCACTCGGGAGCAAATGAATGATATCGAACGGGTGAAAACCCTGATCAAACAATTTGATGTTAGTCATGCTGTATTACCCCCTTCGTATTTACGCCTGTTTGATCACCAAGGATTTGAACAAGTTAACAGCCTAATGACCATAGGCGAGCCGCCACAAGCCAAAGACGTAGAATTTTTCTGCGATAAACTCAACTACTATAACGGTTATGGACCAACGGAAAATACTGGAGCCAGCTGCATTGGACGTTTGCGCAAAGATCACAGTGGTCACATCACCATGGATTCCGGCACGCCACTTGATAATGTCCAGGTGTATATCCTGGACCAACAGCTGCGCTTATTACCCCCAGGGTCGATTGGTTTCATTTACACCGCAGGTGATAGCCTCGGTCAGGGATATCTCAACCTGCCGGACAAAACCGCTGAGACTTTCATCAACAGCCCGTATGGCCGCGTTTATAACACCGGTGACTTAGGTCGCTGGAACCACGAGGGTCTTATCGAAATTTTAGGTCGCGCCGACACACAGGTCAAACTGCGCGGCCAAAGGGTCGAACTGACAGAAATAGAAGCCAAACTAGAACAATACCCCGGCATCCAACAAGCTGCGGTCCTGGTGGCCAATGACAGCAATGGGGTGCAAAGTTTATGGGCATTTGTGGTGCAACAAGGCAACTGTCCAGAACCATCTCAGGCAGATTGGCAGCAATTTATCAGTCAGTCGCTACCCGGCTATATGATCCCGGCAGCAGTATTTACCGTCCCACAGATGCCTCAGACCATAGCTGGAAAACTAGACCAAGCGGCACTATTACAACAAATTGAGCACTTACGGCAGTTAACCCATCAATACCACAGCATCAACCGTACACCGCCAGCAACAGATACAGAGCAACATATCGCGCAAATTTGGCAAAACTTATTCCCTGACAGCCAAATCGCCCGGGAAGACGACTTTTTTGCCTTAGGAGGTGATAGTTTACGAGCAATTGGCCTCATCACTACCCTGCGTAATGATTATCAATGCAGCATTAATCAGCTCTATGAAAACCCGATACTGGTGGATTTTGCGGCCAGTTGCCAACCGCGCCCAGCTCATTTAGTGCGAGCCTTAACCGCAGCAAAAGAGCACTGGCAACAGCATATGGCGCAAATAACCTCATATGAACAGAGCCGCCAACAGGCATTAGCAGCGCCTGTCGCTCAATATCGCAGCCAAAATAAAGCCTGTGAGCAGCTCGATTTAAGTCAAAAACGCCACTATCGCCACATTTTACTGACAGGCGCTACTGGCTACTTAGGGTCATACTTATTACACAACCTGTTACAAACCACAGATGCACATATTTACCTTATAATTCGCGCAACCGATAACCAAGGTGCCAAAGAACGACTCAGTGCAGTATTACAGCATTACTTCCAACAACCGCAATTGGCCGAGCACCACCGCTTAACCTTATGGTGTGGCGATTTACGTCAGCAACACTTAGGATTAAGCGACGACCAATACCAGCACTTAGCCAGAACTATCGACGCCATCTATCATAGTGCCGCGAATGTCAATCACTTCGGCCACTATCATGAACTCTACGCCAGCAACGTCACCGCTACCGCCAACTTAATTACGCTCGCGGCCACAAGCCCTGATACAAACCATAAAATCACCAAACCCAGTGCTGACTTTCATCATATTTCAACCATCTCGGTGGTGGGCGAAGCGCCACAATCAGGATTTCAATTATTCAGTGAATACTCACAGGTGCCACAAACACTGGCGGACAACTACTATACACGCACCAAGCAACTGGCAGAGAAATTAGTCATTGAGGCCCGCAGTCAAATAGATAATGCCTGTATTCATCGGGTCGGCAATGTGGTTTTTGCCGCCGAGGATCCGGTGATGCAAAAAGGTGTCAGCAGCAATGCCTTTTTCCGCCAATTAGCCGCATTGATACAAATCGGCAAAGTACCAGATGATATGCATGTATGGTTATGTCATGTAGATTATTTGGCACAAGCCATCATCACCATTTCACAACCCAAGGCAATGGTTAACCAAACCCATCACCTAGAACATCATTATCGCCATACGGTGGCAGATTTACTGACGCATCAACAAATTCAGCAACCACAACCACAACCTTGCGATTTTGTTGAATTTATACAACGGCTAATTGATACTCATCAACAGCCGCACCTGGCCAAAGCCCATGGAGAATTAGTAGACGTTTTTGGTTTAATGCGCGCCAAAGCCCCACAGGTCAATGGTAGGCGAATAGAGGTCATCACCGAGCGGACGCAATCAATATTAAAACAATTAAATTTCACCTGGCCGGACGTGCCACTTGCAGGGTTAAAGCAATTATTGTCTAATGCCCACTCTCATTTTTCACCCGAGAATCAAACCACAGCAAACAATGAAACTGGAAAATCGACATGTTAACTTTTGTCAGAGAACTGGGCACTCGAAGTGCAGAATTTTCTATCGAGCCATTTGCGCCAACACAAGCAGACAGCATTAAGCGCATTTTAATTGAGTATATTGGCGATATCAGTCAGGCTCAATTAAAGCCCCAAGCCAACAAAGAGCAGATCAAACAAGCGCTGGCCAAAGCCGTGCCTGCAATCAAACAACTTGGTGAGCAACTAAAACAACTATTGGATAAGCACTATTCAGCAATTATGTTATCTCGATTTTGGATTGACCAATATGACACAGACACTCAAGTGGCACTTTTATATGCGCAATCGTTATTTATCGGCACCCCCACACCAACAGATAAAATAGACAAAAAAGTGGTATGGGATATACGCACATTAATACCGCAGGCCAAATACAATCACCAGCCAACATTTTCTGAGCATAGCCATGAAGCAAAACTGCATACCGATACCCAGTATTACGACCAGCCCGAACGATTTATGATGCTCTATTCTAATCGCCCAGCAAACTGTGGCGGTGGTTGGTCTACGTTCAGAGATGTTCAATGTATCGAAAAAGCCCTAAATAAAACCGCTAAAGGCCAACAAGCATTGACGGTTTTATCCCAGACCCCCATGCCCTTTCGCGTACCAATGTCATTTACCAAGGACGGTAAAGAAGGCACCAAAGAATTCACTTATGCCCCTGTTTTTGCCGATAAACCCAAAATTCGTTATCGCCAGGATACCTTAACGCAAGGACTAAAGCATCATCCACAAATCCACACCGCCACAGTCACGCAAGCTTTGCAAACCATTAATCAGGAGCTTGAAAAACAACATGAGTTAGTGAAAGTGTTATTAGACAAAGATACGTTACTACTACTGAATAACCATGAGTGTTTACATGGGCGTACAGAGTTTTCTGACCAAGAACGACATATTTTTCGTATTCGAATGTCAGAATAACATGCTAGAATATGCGCCGAAATCACCACTATAAATAATAATACTCACTGGGTTAGGGAACATACGAACAAAATACATGAATATCATCAAGCAAGTAGGCATTATCGACTTTATCCATAGAGAGACCCAGGGAATTACGGGAAAACTGTTCATATTAACCGCCTCGGCAGGTATTGCCAACGCTTTAAACTTAGCGATTATTAATACTGCTGTGGATTCAGTCGCAGCAGGGGAACCCATATGGCGTAATTTCATCATGTTCGCCCTGTCGCTGACAATATTTGTGTATTCATTGCGTTATATTCTCTATCAATCCAGCCAATTAGCGGAACAGGCCATCTCCGGGGTTCGTACTCGCCTTGCTGACAAAGTTCGCCATATAGACTTACAATCATTAGAGCGTATTGGCGCTGCGGACATTCATTCTCGCATCAGTCGTGATACCACTGCCATATCCCAAGCAGCAAGGCCACTGTTTGCCAGTGCACAAGGCATCATAATGATCATGGTGACTTTAATATACATAGGTGTCGTATCGCCACTGGCCATGTTCACCTGTTTGCTACTCATTTTTGTCGGTGGCAGTTATTACATGACGCAGCGCTCCGCCTACGAACAAGGTCTAGAAACCGCATCGCAAACCGAAGACAGGTTATACAATGATTTAGACAACCTGCTTAAAGGTTTCAAAGAGGTACGACTAAACCAGAGCAAAAGCGCTGATGTCTATGCCGAGTTTGAACAATCGGCCAATACCGTGCGTGATGTGCGCGGTAAAGTCATGCTGATGTTCTCTGATAACATCTTATTTGTAGAAATGTTTTTTATGCTGTTACTCGGCACCATGGTATTTGTCATGCCTGAGCTATCAGCAGGTTTTGAAGCCGATTTAACCAAAATAGTGGCTGCGATATTATTCTTTTTTCAGCCTCTGGGTAATGTCACCATGGCCATCCCCATGTTCTCTGCGGTGAATGTCACAGTCAAAAACCTCAGAAGAATGGAAAACGAACTCGACCAAGTTTTAGACCAGCAACCGAAAGTAAGCGAACAGCATGCGATAGACTTCTCCAACTTTAAACAACTAAAACTTAACGGCTATGGCTTTGGTTATAAAAGCAAAAGTGGCAAAGAGCGTTTTCATATCGGACCGATTGACGTCAAACTGAATCGTGGCGAAATCATCTTTTTAATTGGTGGAAATGGCTCAGGTAAAACCACCTTTATGAAACTATTAACCCAACTTTATAAACCGACACAAGGCGATATCACTATAGATGATATCGCCATTGACGAGCGTAACGTTCAGTCCTATCGAGAGCTATATTCGTGCATATTTACCGACTTCCATCTATTCGACAAATTGTATGGTTTACAACAAGTCGATAGTGAGAAAGTACGCCAACTACTGCGTTTAATGCGCATCGAGCACAAAACCGATTATCAAGATAATGCCTGGGTCACCACAGATTTATCCACCGGACAACGAAAAAGGCTGGCCATGGTCACCGCCTGTATGGAAGATAAACCCATTTATATCTTCGACGAAGTAGCAGCCGACCAAGACCCACAATTTAAAAAATACTTCTACGAAACACTACTGCAAGAATTAAAAAATGACGGAAAAACATTGATAGTGGTTTCTCATGACGACCATTACTTCCATGTCGGAGACCGAATTTGGCAAATGGATTACGGCCAATTAATAGAGAAACCCATCAACCGTAACCCCTTGAAAAACTCGGGAGAGCAATAATGGCAGAGCCTAAACAAGCCTGGCATCACCGTAGCGCGTTAGCCTTTAGACGATTTTTAGACTTTAACAGACCATATATTATTTTGGCCA
>JBLHHD010000185.1:0-6314 GCA_047614605.1 Alteromonadaceae bacterium | reverse complement strand
GCACGCAAATTAGCTTCGCAACATAGCCGCCGCCGTATAACGCGCAAACGAGGCCAGTTGCATGTGCGTAAAACCATTGCCGCCAATGCTGCTTTTGATGGCGCATTGTTTCATACACGCTGGAAAGCGGCACGTATAGAGCGGCCTAAAATTGTAGCGATTTGTGATGTCAGCGGTTCGGTCAGTCGTGTTGCGCGTTTTCTTTTGCTGTTTCTATACTCCGTTCAAGACGTCATGCCAAAAGTGCGCTCCTTTGTTTTTGCCTCGGATATGATCGAGGTCTCACCGCTATTTAAACAGCATGGTATTGAGTTGGCTCTCGAAGAAATAATGAAACGCTGGGGTGGCTTGTCTACCGACTATGGTAAGGCTCTCGAAGATTTCCAGTCACAAGCACTGGCGAGCATCGATAAAAAAACAACCGTTATCATGTTGGGTGATGCCCGTAATAATCAAGGTGATGGCCGAGTCGACATTTGGGAAAAGGTATTTAGAAAGAGCAAATACGTATTGTGGTTGAACCCGGAACATCGTAATAATTGGGATTCTGGTGACTCAATCATGTCAGAATATTCGCCTTGGTGTGGCAGTGTTGAACCTTGTCGAAATTTGAAAGATATCGAGCGTACTTTTAGTCGGCTTTTGAAGTATTCCTAATACCCTCTGGACGAAGGCGAGAGCGAAATTCTCGTGGGGTGACATCGGTCAGCGATTTAAATACTTTTGAGAACGAGCTAATATCTCTATAACCCACACCCATGCCGATGGTTTTAATACTATCCTGGGTATTACTCAAGTGGTGTTTAGCCGCTTCAACTCTCAGTCGCTGCAAGTAGCGAGAGGGCAATTCCCCTGTCGCCTTTTGAAATCGGCGAATAAATGTGCGTTTGCTCATACCAATTTGGTTGGCAAGATGCTGAAGCTCCAAGCTTTCAGTATAATATTCGTCGAGCCAGTCTTGTGCCCTGTGAATACCCAGATCTCTGTGTTGCCTAAAACCGGCAATATTGATCAGGTTTAAATCGTATATTCTACGGGTGTCAGAGCTGATATCTCTGCCCAAACCAGCCGCGAGCGTGGGCCCGCAAAATATTTCCAACAGATGTAAACTCAAGTCCATCGAGGCATTTTGACCATTAGAGCTGTAGATCCCTTGATGTTCGACATTCGCCTGATTAGCCTGCCATTGAATATCGGGGTAACGCTGTTCAAACTCTCGCAGATGACGCCAGTAGGTGGTGGCTCGACCGCCATTTAATAGCCCCGCCTCTGCAGCCCAAAAAATACCGCTATTAATACCAGCGATGCGTGTGCCTTTAGCGTATTGTTTTGCCAGCCAAGGTGGGATGTCAGGATATTGCTGAGTGACCTGTTCAAAATCTCCCCAGTAATGCGCGAGCATAATCAGGTCATAAGATTGCTCGCCTATCACCGCATCTCCATGAATTGAATGACCACCATACAGCTGCACCGGTCGATGATCAGCACTAAGAATGTCGCAGTGAAATTGCTGATCTTTGGGTTGACGCAGGTTAGCGCTATGAAATAACTCCAATGAACTATAAACCGTAGAAGCCCATGCACCGTTAAAAATCATTAAAGCTACTCGCCATTTTGCATCTGGAATTATTCCCGTAACGGGTACTGTTTTTTCAACGAACATAGTTTTCTCCACGGGTACTTTCTACTACAATTACTCTATTTTGGCACATATGCCGCATTAAGTGGCACTTTACCCTAAGTACAAGACAAAGGAAGGGGCGTAAAGTAATGGACTACTTGGGGTCAGTCCTGAAATGATTAATTAATTGAGGAAGTGCTAAGTGGATATTACCTTTTCGGCTGAGGAATTGGCTTTTCGCGACCAAGTGCGCGCATTTTTGTCTGAGTATTGGACTGAAGATTTAGCGGCTCGGGTTAGTGGACGAGATAACGATTACAAAACTGCACAAATTGAGTGGCAGAACAAATTAAATGACAAAGGTTGGTTGGCACCGGGTTGGCCTGTTGAGCAAGGCGGCGTCAACTGGTCGGTAACAGAAAATTTTATTTTTGAAACGGAACGTTCTCTAGCCGGTGCACCCGATGTGGTGCCATTTGGCCTGAAAATGGTCGCACCAGTTATTTACGGGTTTGGTAATGACGAACAAAAACAACGTTTTTTACCGCGCATTCTTAAGAGCGAAGATTGGTGGTGTCTGGGTTATTCAGAGCCCGGTGCAGGCTCAGACTTGGCAGCATTAAAAACTAAAGCGGAATTAGATGGCGATGATTACATCGTTAATGGTGCCAAAATTTGGACGACTTACGCCCAATATGCCGATTGGATTTTCTGTTTGGTTCGCACCGACTCTTCTGGGAAACGTCAAGACGGTATTACCTTTTTGTTGATTGATATGAAAAGCCCCGGTATTACGGTTAATAAAATCTCTACTATCGATGATCACCATAGTCTTAACGAAGTGGTTTTTGACAACGTACGTGTACCTGTTGCCGACCGTATTGGCGAGGAAGGCAAAGGTTGGACTTACGCTAAGGCTTTGCTGGCTCACGAACGTACTTCTATTGCCGCCGTTGCCGACTCTAAGCTTCGTCTGCACGAATTACGCAAATTACTGGCGCAAGAAGTCAGTGGTGGACTTCCACTTAGTCAAGATACTCAGTTCCAAAATCGTCTTTCGAACACCGAAATTGAATTGATGGCCCTTGAGTATACAGAGCTTCGTGTGTTGGCCTCATCGGTAGACGGCAAAGGACCGGGTGTTGAATCTTCATTGCTTAAAATCAAAGGTACTGAAATTCAACAAGCGATTCAGCAGATGTATATGGATTTAGCGGGTTATTACAGCGGCGTTATTCATGGCGAAGAAAATGAAGAAACCATCGGTCACGCTTTTGGTCACGATGCGAGAAAAGCTTATATGTACGGACGAGCAGCCACTATTTACGGTGGTTCAAACGAAGTACAGAAAAACATTACTGCCAAATACGTACTGGGTCTTTAATTATGAATTTTAATTTATCTGAAGAACAAAACATGCTCAAAGACAGCGTCGAGCGCTTTGTGCGAGACGAATATGACTTTGACAGCCGCCGCGCTAACGCCGCGAGTGACTTAGGTTTTAGCCCTAAGAATTGGCAAACCTTTGCCGAACTTGGCTGGCTTTCCATTCCATTTGACGAAGCTCATGGTGGTTTTGGCGGTGGTGCGACCGATGTTATGGCTGTGATGCAAGAGATGGGAAAGGGACTGGTTGTTGAGCCATTTATTGCAACCGTATTAATGTTTGGTGGTTTACTTAATAAAAGTGGCAACGCTGCCTTACAAGATAACAATATCGAAAAAATTATTGACGGTTCATTACAAGGCGCATTCGGTTACTTAGAGCGTCAAAGCCGTTTTGAGTTAGCTGACGTAAAAACACAAGCTACACTCGACTGCAATGAATTTGTCCTCAACGGCGAAAAGACCGTTGTATTTAATGGCGCCGCCGCCAATAAAGTTGTGGTGTCTGCCAGAACCTCAGGTGATCAGTGTGACGAAGTCGGTATTACCTTATTTCTAATTGATACGGACGCTGCGGGAGTCGAACGTACCTCTTACCGCCTAATGGATGGACAATTGGTTGCGAACATCAAACTTACCGATGTGCGTGTTGCCGCTGATCATGTTTTGGGTGAAGTCGACAACGGTTACGCAATAATGGAAGCCGTTGTTGGTGACGTTATTATTGCTTTGTGTGCTGAAGCCTTGGGTATCATGCAAAAACTCACAACCACCACTATTGAATACACAAAAACACGGCAACAATTTGGTGTCGCTATCAGTAGCTTCCAAGCTTTGCAGCATCGTATGGTTGATATGTTTATGGCCGGTGAGCAAGCCAAGTCAATATTGTATCGGGCAGTGTGTTCAGCAGAAAGTGGCGCAGACGATTTGGCTAAAAACATTGCGGCATTAAAAGTGATGATTGGTCGTAATGGTAAGTTGATTGGCGACGAAGCCATTCAATTACATGGCGGTATGGGTTTTACCGACGAGATTGATATAGGTCATTACGTTAAACGTTTGATGATGATCAATACCACCTTTGGTGATGCCGATTATCAGCAGCAAAAATTTAACCGTTTGACTTACTCTGACTGATTATCTGATCCGGTTACTTGATAAGAGCACTTGATAAGAGCACTTGATAATAGTACCAGATAAGAGTACCAGAATCGGTAATTTTATCTTAACCGAGGAGGTCAACTTAATCCGACTTCCTCAGCTAAACTATTTTTGTCAATCCACAGTTTTAATCTGACTCGTATTAAACCCATTAAAGTCATGGGTATTTGTCTATTCAATACAAAAAAACGGAGTGTTTTCCAAGTAATCAGCTGTTATTTGTTTTATAAAAAGACACGCATGCTCAGAGTTTTTTTAGGTTCAGTTATCGTTATGCTTTACCTTTCTAGCCAAGGGCAAACTCGCGCAGCCTTATTCACCACTGATCCTGATAGTGTTTGTACTCTAGATGAAGGGCATACCCCCCATCATAGGTATTAGTGATTATGGGGTTTGTACTGAGTTAAATCTGCAGGTTTATTTAAAAGATGAAGGCCAGCCTTATGCAGGTTATGGGGCTAACCCAACGGGTAGTTTTAAAGATCGTGGTATGTCGGTTGTTGCTAGCATGGCTTGTTACTACGGTTTGTCATCATTATCAGTGCCAATTCAGGGTAACGCAGGCGACTCGTTATCTGAATCTGGAGTCGCCAATAATTTAGCTGTTGCGGTTATCATGCCCTATGATACACCTATGCCAATAATGGGAAAAGTTGCGGCTTATAGTTTACAACATGTAGGTATTAGCCTTGATTTAGTTAAAGATACTATTCGTGAGGCCGGTGCATGGATAAAACAAAAGTATCTACCTGAAGGGTATTTTAACTGTGCAACCTTCTAAGAGCCTGGCTGGCGCATTGAAGGTAAAAAAACTATGTGGTTGGAACTGGCATAGCCTTAGCCTGAATTCAAACCACAGTGAATGCGCCAGTGGTTAGTGCTTTTAAACAAGGATTAGAGAATACCATTGCCACCAATGGAGGGGGAGACTATCGCCATCGGGATAAATGTACCGGGCGGTGTTGGTCATAAGGCTGTATTACGTATTCTTCGTCAAAGTGATGGTGGTGCGATTGCTGTCAGTGAAGAGCAAATTGCACAACATGTTAAAACCATATATCAACAATTTGTTATTTGGATAAGCCTCGAAGGTGCAACAACTGTCGCCGCATTGGCACAAGCCAAATCAAAAGGTTTAATTGAACCTGACCAAAACATTGTTTGTTTTAACACCGCCAGTGCAGAAAAACACCTACCTAATATCCGAAAATTGTTTTCGCCAGAACGAGCCAGTTAACCTACGTTTAGGTTGATTGTTATGATTGATGAATAAATCTAAAGGAATTCAATAACAATCACGTAAAACTATTTTTCCAAAATATATCCTGAACCGACCACCGAGATTTAATAAATATGCTATAAAACGTATGCTGAATACCTTTGATACATACAACAAGCGCGATTAGCGCAAATTAAACGGATTGTATAAAAAAAGGACATTGCTTGAAAATTTTTAACACGATTAATCGAAACAATTTGAAGGGCGACATTTTAGGTGGCTTAACTGCCGCTATTGTCTCCTTACCTTTAGCTCTGGCATTTGGTTTAGCATCAGGTGCAGGACCAGAGGCTGGCCTGTATGGGGCTATGATTATTGGTCTTTTCACCTCATTATTTGGCGGCACTCCTACCCTGATATCAGAGCCCACAGGACCCATGACAGTCATTATGGCGGCAGTAGTGACCGCTATGGTCGCGCGTTACCCTGAAACCGGTTTAGCCATGGCTTTTACCGTTGTCATGATTGCGGGATGTACACAAATACTGTTTGGTTTATTAAAGTTAGGTAAATACATTACCTTGATGCCTTATAGCGTGATAAGCGGCTTTATGTCTGGTATTGGTTGTATATTAATTATCATGCAATTTGCACCAGCGGTGGGCGTGAACGCACCACCTGGTGGCGTGACAGGTGCGTTTATCGCTCTTCCCGATACATTAAGTCAAATCAGTCTTACTGAGCTGGGTATGGCGCTTGGCACCCTTGTCTTAATTATATTTACACCCCGGAAAATTAAACATTGGGTGCCACCACAATTGATTGCGCTGGTGGCTATTTCATTTATTTCGGTCTTTTTACTGACAGACCCAGATATCAAACGTATTGGTGAAATTGACGTCAGTTTACCCTCATTGGTGTTTC
>JBLHHD010000184.1:0-6333 GCA_047614605.1 Alteromonadaceae bacterium | reverse complement strand
AGTGATACAGGGCAGCCGATGGGATGCGCGATTAAAGCGGATATCACCTGTACATTCATTGGTGTCAAACAGGGGCTGCTAACCGCAGGTGGAGGAGATTATTGCGGCAAATTATATTTTGCCGGTCTGGGTATTGATCAGGCTTTTGAACAAATGGTTAGCGCTAAAGTACGCTGTTTTTCAGCTGTTGAGCTGGCCGATAAATTGCCCCGGCGTAATTTGTCGGCTCATAAAGGGCAGTGTGGTCATGTATTGCTAATTGGTGGTAATATTGGTATGTCGGGTGCTATTCGCATGGCGGCAGTGGCTTGTTTGCGAGCCGGAGCCGGATTAGTATCGGTTTTGACCCATCGTGATAATGTGGCAATTGTTGCCTCCCAATGCGCAGAGTTAATAGTTCATGGGGTAACTACGGCAATGGATATTGGTCATTTTTTGCAAAAAGCTGACGTGGTTGTACTTGGCCCAGGGCTGGGCCAAGATGACTGGGCTAAATCACTATTAGTGCAGGTTCGCCAGACCGGGTTGCCTAAAGTGATTGATGCCGATGGCCTGAATCTACTGGCACTGCCAGATAGCCAGCAAATGGGCGAGCAAAGGAGTCACCATAATAATCCCCCATTTGATAAGCTTAATAACACAATCATTACCCCTCACCCCAAAGAAGCGGCACGGTTGTTAAATGTGACCACTGCTGTTATTCAGGCTGATCGATTTAAGGCGGTAAAGTCTTTGGCAGATAAAAAAGCTCAAGTGGTTTTGTTAAAGGGATATGGCACACTTATCAGTGACTCAAGCTTATTTTATCTTAATACGAGTGGTAACCCGGGGATGGCAACTGCTGGGATGGGTGATGTATTATCTGGTATACTCGGCGCGTTATTGGCTCAGGGCCTGTCTTTGCTGGATGCGGCCACTGTGGGTGCGTATATTCATGGTGCTGCGGCTGATATAGCCGCAACTGACGGACAGCGAGGAATGATGGCAACGGATTTATATCCGCATATTCGGGCGTTGGTCAACCCAAAGTGATCACATGATAATTTTTTAAAGAGAGATTTAATGGTGTTTGAACAAACCTTAAAAGATGAAGCGGCTACGGTTGCTTTTGGTCATAAAATAGCGATAAGTATTAGTGGCCATATCAGTGGCCCGTTGGCTATTTATTTGTATGGTGACTTGGGGGCAGGTAAAACAACCCTGACCCGGGGTATTGTTACCGGGTTTGGTTTCAATGGCCGGGTAAAAAGCCCGACCTATACTTTAGTAGAGCCTTATGAGTTGGCACAGCGAACGATTTATCATTTTGATTTGTATCGTTTGGGAGACCCCGAAGAGTTGGAGTTTATGGGAATTCGCGATTATTTCACCGATAATGCCCTTTGTGTCATAGAATGGCCGCAACAAGGGGAAGGTTTCTTGCCAACTGCTGACATATCGGTCAATTTGATGTATGTTGAACAGCATCGGCAGATAAAACTCACCAGTTCCACTCCTCAGGGGGAGAAACTGCTCAATTTGTTAAAGTAGTCAAGTAACCGTCAGATAAATGAATGAAGATCTTTAAGTCTATTAGTATCCGGTATTTATTATTAATATCGTTATTATCCCTCTCTTATGCCGCAGGAGCCGCGAATAAAATCAGCGGTGTACGGGTATGGCCGTCGCCAGATAGTACCCGTATTGTCTTCGATTTGAGTAAAGCCCCGGATTACAGCTATTTTAGCCTCACAGGGCCGAATCGGTTGGTGATCGACTTCGAACAAACCTCTGATAAGATTGATCTGTCGCAAATTAGCAATACCAGTAATATCATCAAACATATTCGCCAAAGTAAAGCCAAAAACAAAGGTTCATTCAGAGTGGTGCTAGAGCTGAGTAAAACCATTAAACCGGTGATCTTTCCCCTTAAACCCACGTCACCTTATGGTAATCGTCTGGTGGTTGATTTGATTGATGAAAACTTGCGCCAAACGGTTTTACCGCAAAAGCTCAGCTCCAACCGGGATATATTGATTGCTATTGATGCCGGGCATGGCGGGGAGGACCCGGGATCGATAGGTGCCAAAGGTACTTATGAAAAGAAAGTGACTTTGGGGATCGCCAATCGACTGGCGAAAATGATTGATAATGAGCCCGGAATGAAATCGGTGCGTATTCGTAAAAGTGACTATTACGTTAAATTAAATCGTCGTACAGATATTGCCCGTAAACGCAAAGTGGATTTTTTCGTTTCAATTCACGCTGATGCCTTTTCTACTGCCCAGCCTATAGGAGCATCCGTTTGGGTGTTGTCGTTGGGTAGGGCTAATACCGAAATAGGTAAGTGGATAGAGCAACGCGAAAAACACTCCGAGTTACTCGGTGGTGCTGCCCAGGTATTAAAAGATACCAATAATGAAAAATACCTTGCCAGGGCGTTGCTAGATATGTCCATGGAGCATTCAATGTCGACCGGTTATGATATCGCCCTTGAAGCGGTCAAAGAACTGAGGAAAGTCACTAAAATGCATAAAAAAGTGCCTCAATCAGCCAGTTTGGCGGTATTAAAATCGCCCGATATCCCCTCTTTACTGGTTGAAACTGGTTTTATCTCTAACCCTAAAGAAGAGCGTATGCTTAATTCTGCTGCGCACCAAAGCAAGTTGGCAAAAGCCTTGTACCTGGCTATTTTTAATTATTTCAGACGTAACCCACCCGAGGGGTCTTATCTTGCTTCGTATAAGGTACTTCGTCATAAAGTTAAATCGGGCGAATCTTTGTCAACGTTGGCAAAACGCTACCAGGTCTCTCTGGTCCGTTTAAAGTCTTATAATAACCTTAATACTAATGTGGTACGCATCGGTCAGGTACTTGAGATCCCATCCAGTTAAGCAGGATAATTGCAATTAAATGACCATTCAAATTTTACCAGCCCGACTGGCTAATCAGATTGCCGCCGGTGAAGTGGTAGAGCGCCCGGCGTCGGTGGTCAAAGAGTTAATCGAAAATTCACTCGACTCTGGTGCCACCATCATTGAAGTCGATATTCACAAAGGTGGCAGCAAATCGATTCGTATTCGTGATAATGGTTGCGGCATCATCCGGGATGAGCTGGCACTGGCATTAAGTCGTCATGCAACCAGTAAAGTCAGTAGCTTTGATGACCTGGAGAATATTACCAGTCTTGGTTTTAGGGGGGAAGCACTGGCGAGTATCAGCTCGGTATCCCGGCTTAAGCTGACATCAAAACCGGCGGATCAAAATGAAGCTTGGCAGGCGTATGCCGAAGGCCGGGATATGCAAGTCAAGGTTATCCCCGCAGCACACCCGGATGGTACGACCATCGAAGTGACGGATTTATTTTTTAATACCCCGGCCAGACGTAAGTTTCTACGCACCGAAAAAACCGAATTTAATCATATCGATGAAGTGGTTAAGCGGATTGCCCTGAGCCGCTTTGATGTGCAGTTTAGTCTTACCCATAATGGTAAGTCGATAAGGCTGTTACGTCGGGCTATGACTGAGGTCGAGCAAGATCGGCGTATTGGTCAGGTCTGTGGTAAATCGTTGTTGGATACGGTGCTAAGAGTTCATTGTGATTATGATGATGTGGTTTTAAGTGGCTGGGTCGCGTTGCCTCACGGTTGTCGTCATCAAAACGATGTGCAATTTAGTTATGTCAATGGCCGTATGATGCGAGATAAACTGATTAATCATGCCATCAGGCAAGCTTATGGTAGTCGCCTCAATGAATTGCAGTATCCAACTTATGTCTTGTTTATCAATGTTGATCCCAGACAAATTGATGTCAATGTACATCCGGCCAAACATGAAGTGCGTTTTCATCAGGCTCGTTTAATTCATGACTTTATTGTTCAGGCTTTGGAGAAGTTGCTATGCCAACAAGAGCCATGCCAACAAGATCTAAGCCAACAAGAGCTAGGCCAGCAAGGGCGTGACGATTCGCTTGGTAATGTTCAACCCAAGCTCCAAGTGGCCTCCTCAATAGGGGGTGTAGATGCTCAGTCGCTGGTTTTAACTGAATCTGGTGGTTCGTGTCAGGCACGGAAATACCCATTGGCATCAGCTGTACAGCCACATACCATTGCAGAGCCAGCAGGACGTTATGACGTTACTCCGGTGGAACCGTCTCATATGACGAGTGCTGCAAACAATACCCAGTCAGGGTTTTCAGGTCAGTATCAGTCTAATCAGCCTTCCAGAACCGAGCTTAAAAGCTATCATCAGGCATTGGCCTCTTTTACTGCACCTGTGGCAATTGAAAATACCCTCAGCGTTATTGATGAAATTCAGCCACACGCGCTGCACCAATCATTATCGCAAGAGGTATCGCAAGACCTGCCACAACTTAATCCTCAAATAGGTCAAAACGGTGTCTGTCTGGCGGTTGTTAAAGCGCATTATGGGCTTTACCGTTGTGACGATGAGCTATATTTGCTCGACTTGAACAAGGTTAACGCCATGGGTGCGAGCCAAAAATACGCTCAGGGTATGATTGGTCAGCCGCTGTTGTTACCAGTCAAAATTGCTCAGGATAAAGAGACTTTAGTCCAATTGACCGCCAATATCTCAGTATTAAATCGTCTGGGCCTTGAATTTGAGTGTTTAGATCGCCATGTTGTTGTACGCAAGGTGCCTGCATTGATTCGCAACAGTGATATCAGCCAAATCGTCAATGACTTGTTTGCCCTTTTGATGGTCAAAAAAGATCTTGACGAGCAGCGGCTTTGGTTAGACTGTCTTGGCTGGTTGGTGGAGTTTCATACTCAGCAAAGTGAGTTGGACTTAGCGGGTGCAAGTCGGTTAATTTACGCCAGTAAAGCGTATGTCACTCAGCAGACCCTGCTTGAGCGCTGTGCTGTGGTGATGGACTTTTCATCGTCTGTTAAGCAGCTTTCAGCGGTCAAATAAAAATAGGAGGGGAGTACAAGTGAGTAGCAAATCATTGCCGGTGGTTTTTATTATGGGTCCTACGGCATCAGGTAAAACAGACTTGGCTATTGAGTTAGTAAAAAGCATTCCCAGTGAGATCATCAGTGTCGATTCTGCATTGGTTTATCGTGATATGGATATTGGCACTGCTAAGCCAAACGCGCAAGAGCTGCTAATTGCTCCACATCGGCTGATTAGCTTTCTTGACCCGGCACAAAGCTACAGTGCGGCTGATTTTCGCCAGGATGCCCTTGAGGCCATCGGACAAATTCATGCCCAAGGACAAATCCCGCTGTTGGTGGGAGGAACTATGCTTTATTTTAAAGCGTTGTTGGAAGGTATTTCACCATTACCCGAAGCTGACCCAAAAGTCAGGGCCGAACTAGAGCAAGAAGCCGCACAAAAGGGCTGGGCGCAAATGCACCAGCAACTGGCTCAGGTCGATCCGGTATCTGCCAAGCGTATTCACCCTAATGATCCGCAGCGAATTAACCGGGCGTTAGAGGTTTATCGATTGAGTGGCAAATCAATGACAGAGCTGTCACAAATCAAGGGCGATCCGTTGCCATTTGATGTGCGTCAGTTTGCGATTGCCCCAGCGGACAAAAAAGATTTACATCAGCGAATTGAGCAGCGATTTCACCAAATGATCGACGATGGGTTCGAACAAGAAGTAAAATTGCTCTATCAGCGTGAAGATTTGCATTTAAACCTTCCTTCTGTGCGCTGTGTGGGGTATCGTCAACTCTGGGAGTATTTTGATGGCAAACATGACTTCGATGAAATGATTTATCGGGGAGTTGTCGCCACCCGGCAGCTGGCTAAACGTCAGATGACCTGGCTAAAAAGCTGGCAAAATATGACTTGGTTACACACTGGCGATAAAAAAAATTTGCAACATATTTTATCTTCGCTAAGCTAATAGCGTTATCTTTCATTAGTCACTTGAATTTATTATCCGTAGTACAGATATAATAAGCCCAAAAAAAACAATAAGGAAAGTAAGAAATGGCAAAAGGCCAATCATTACAAGACCCGTTTTTGAATTCGTTACGCCGTGAACGCATTCCCGTTTCTATCTTTTTAGTTAACGGTATCAAATTGCAAGGCCAGATTGAGTCGTTTGATCAATTTGTGATCTTACTTAAAAACACGGTAAGCCAGATGGTTTATAAACATGCCGTCTCAACAGTGGTTCCCGCTCGCCCATTCTCTCAAAATCCGATGACTTATACGGGTGAAGAGGGTGAAGGCAATACCTAATTATAATCTGGAGTAGTATGCTTGTTTGACCGTCATGAAGCAGGTGAACAAGCAATATTGGTGCATGTTGAGTTTCAGCACGAAGGAGAACGAGAAGATCTGGATGAACTTCAGATGCTTGTCTCTTCTGCTGGC